>CAZOYI010000327.1:0-10285 GCA_964583965.1 uncultured Caldisericota bacterium | reverse complement strand
TTTAACACGCCAGCCTGTCACGCTGGAGACCGGGAGTTCGAATCTCCTCGATCCCGCTTATTTAAGAAGTTCTTCAACTTTTCTAAAAAAACGAGAAATTGGATAATCTTTTGTTTCTTGTTTCTTCACCCAAAAATATTCTTTCTTCTTTTCCATTTTTCCAGACAGTACTTGGTCTGCCAAATATTTATTCAAAGATTCTTTCAATCCATGATATGGAATACCATCTTGTAAAAGACTCACAATGTATACTTTACTATTCCATATCTGGTGAGAATACTCATGCTTCACCTTACCACGATATTCTACTGAATATGGGGTTAAAATTCCTCTATCATGAAGGAAAGATTGTAAATTTTGCAAAAAAATACCTTTTTGGGTTTGAGGAAAAATTGGGAATTCATACAAATCGGCCAACAGACCTGTTTCCTGTCGTTTTGCAATCAAAATATGGTCACATTGTTCAATAACTGCAACCGAGATTTCTATTACAGGACTTTTGGATTTTTCTTTTTTTACTGGTAGATCATTTTGATTACCAGCAAGATACCCATTGCACATCGTTTGTATGGAGCAACTCTCGCATAAAGGTTGCTTGGGGACGCACACAAGAGAACCGAATTCCATGAGGACTTCTGTGAAATCTCTTGCTTGATCATCCGGAACATTCTCTTTTAAATACGATCGAACCTTTTTGATAAAGGAAGGATTTTTCACATCTGAAGCGTCATTATTCAATCTACTTACAAACCGTAAAACATTCCCATCAACAGCAGGGTATGGCTGATTATAGGCTAAACTCATGATTGCACTGGCTGTATAATCCCCAATTCCTGGAAGCAATAGAAGTTCTTCATATGTGTGGGGAAAAACTCCATTGTGCTTTTGCACAATTACTTGCGCTGTTAAGTGCATATTCTTCGCTCTTGTGTAATATCCCAATCCTTCCCACAACTTATACAGGTCTTCTAAAGAGCTCTTTGCTAAAGATTCTACGGTAGGATATTGCTGCAAGAAACGATTGTAATATGGAATTACTGCATTGACACGAGTTTGTTGCAACATGATCTCCGATATCCATACCCTGTAAGGAGATCGATCTTTTCTCCAAGGCAAATCTCGTTTATTCTTCTGAAACCACTCCAGTAATTCTCGAACCCAAGGCTCAATGGAAGTCTTTTTCATATAGTAGTACACACCAAACTTTCAATAAATAGACAAAGATTTCATTTCATTGTACCTTTTTAGATTAGATTTTCTCTCCTATTTCATTATCTTATTATTGGTCTCAACTGTAGAAAGGATAAACTACATATGTGCGGAGTAATTGGAATCATTGCGATCAATAAAAATGTGGCCTATGACCTATACAATGGCTTGCTGGATCTTCAGCATCGAGGACAGGATACTGCTGGCATATTCATTGATGACCAGACCAATGTTCATTTGGTAAAAAACCAAGGACGGGTAGCTGAAGTTTTTCATCAAGACACACTTTCTAGCATACAGGGAAAATGTGGAGTTGCACAAGTACGCTACCCCACAACACGCGGAAAGCACGATCCGCAACCTTTTTATAACAGTGATGGCGGTATTGGTTTAGCCCACAATGGACATATATTAAACGAAGCCGACGTTCGGAAAGCCTTGGAAGGGAAGCGTATTTATTGTGATTCTGATTGCGATGCAGAAGCCATCCTAAACCTTTTTTCCTATTACTTCAATCAATCCAATCAAAAAAGTGTAAAAGAGAAGTGTTTTGAGTCTGTGTCAAAGATCATGAATATTTTGCTTGGTTCTTATTCAGTGATTGCAGTAATTCGAGGAGAAGGTATGCTGGTTTTCCGAGATCCACACGGAATTCGTCCTCTAGTATACGGAGAAAGTGAAGATTGTTGGGCATTCGCATCGGAAAGTGTTGCTATTGAAAGTATTGTCGACAATATTCAAAATGTGAAATGTGGAGAAGCCATTTTTGTAGATTACAATTTACAAGCAGAATCGCGTATAATCAATGCTCAGCAACCTCAACATTGTATGTTTGAATGGATCTATTTCTCTAGAGCCACTTCTACAATTGAAGGCATCAGTGTTAATCGAGCCAGGGGTAACTTGGGAAAACGATTGGCTGATTTGTATCGAGAAAGCCCTCTCTACGAAAGACTCAAAGATTCCAATGACAAAATCATTGTTTCTCCGATTCCTGAAACTTCCAGACCAGCAGCCGTTGTATTTGCGGAAAGAATCGGGTGTGAATACAAGGATGTACTAGAAAAAAACCGCTTTATCGGGCGGATTTTTATCAAGCCCAACGAAACCATTCGACAACATGAAGTTGCTGCAAACGTAAGAGCAATTGAAGATGTCGTCAAAGGGAAAATTGTATTTTTAGTAGATGATTCAATTGTACGAGGAACTACATCCAAAGGTATAATCCAAAAAATCCGAAACAGGGGGGCAAAAGAAGTTCACCTCTTTTCAACTTGTCCACCTTTAATAAATCCATGCCATTACGGTGTTAATTTTCCAACCAAAGAAGAACTCATCACCTATACTAGCTCTGATCCAATAGAAATTGCAAAGCTTATTCAAGCCGACTCTGTTACCTATATGACCATAGAAAAGCTCTCGATTTGTCTCCGAATACCTTTAGAAAGATTATGCACTGCATGCTTAGGTGGAAAAAATCCAACACCCTTATCCCAAAAAATAGAGCTGTGATAAATTCAACTACCCAAAGTTTATCCTTCTGGTAACTCAATTTCTTCGGAATCTTCTTCCTCTTCATCCTCCTCAAATTCATCCTCTTCATCCATTGAATCAGGCATATCAGGATATACAATGCAATATCCGTCATTGATTTTAACTAAGCTAAATGCGTTTTCTTCGTCTTCAACCAAATCTTTCAGATATCGCACATAATCGATATAATCGATCCAATCTCCACATTGTTCCATGATAACCGAGTCCAGTGCTTCCATGTAGTTTTGCAAAGTTACTGCAACTGGATCCTCATATATTGACTCAAACTCGTCTAACACTTGATCCAGTTCATCAGAAGATACATCGACATGAACATTTTCCAAGGCTGTTTGTATTTCTTCATCTGTTGTACATCTTTGTATGGACATCGCGTCCTCCTTACTTTGTTTTTAATAGTTTCAGATAAAAAGAGGATTTTGTAAAGTTAAAAAATTGAACTGTGTTTTTTTTCTGCTCGTGCTATGATAAAAGTATCAATTTATAGAAAAGAGGTCTCACAGATGACAACGTTACATCCATCATATCCTATCCACCAAGAAATTGATGTAAAAGTACCGATGAGAGATGGGATTCAACTTTCTGCAGATATTTTTCTTCCAGCCAAAGAAGGCTCTTTTCCCATTATCCTAACACGAACGCCCTATGGAAACAATGACCCCCAAAGACTACAAATGAAAAAATGGTTTGTTCAACGAGGTTTTGGTTATGTATTTCAAGATTGCAGGGGAAGATATGACAGCGAAGGAGAATGGGAACCGTTTCGAAATGAAAGAGATGATGGCTGGGATACTTTAGAGTGGATTTCTTCACAATCTTTTTGCAATGGAAACATTGGAATGACAGGAGGAAGCTATGAAGGGTACACATCTTGGATCCAAGCTCCTAATTCCCATCCTTCTCTGAAAGCAATTATACCTTTAGTTCCGCTTCCAGATCCCGTTCTAAATGTACCCTATCAGAATGGTGCGTTTTTTTGGAATATGATTGTATGGGGATTGTTTGTACACGGAAAAACAAACCAAAATCTTACTTTTGTCAACTGGCCTTCCATATACCAGTTTAAACCGTTACAAGATATGGCAAAGGTAGTAGGAATGGGCAATAGCAAAACATGGTCACATTGGATGGAACACAATCAAAAAGATTCTTGGTGGGAAGAAGTTTGTTATATGCATAAATGGAATGAAGTGAATATACCCATTTTGCATGTATGTGGTTGGTATGATGATGATGGCATTTCTACCTATCTCAACTACCCGGGAATGAGAAAACAAGCAAAAACAGAGAAAACAAGTGAACAGCAAGAACTTATTATCGGTCCTTGGCCTCATAAATTGAATAAAAGCACCCAGTGCGGAGATGTAGATTTTGGATCTAGTGCTCTGATAGACCTTGAAACAGAGATGTTTCTATTCTTTTCTAAACATCTAACTGAAGAATTATATTCCAAACAAGATCTTTCAAAACTACCTTATAAAGATCAGAAAGACCGCTGTCGTATTTTCATCATGGGAGATAATCGATGGTATAGCTTTGCAGATTGGCCAATCCCAGAAGCTGTAGAAACTAAATTTTACATCCACAGCAATGAAAATGCGAACAGCATTTTTGGAGATGGAAGCTTATCTACTCAACCTCCTTCAGCATTGGAGATACCTGACCACTATGATTACGATCCCCAAAATCCTGTTCCCTATGTTACTGATCCGGTACGGTTACAATTGGGAGAAGCATGTGATCAACAATCCATCGAAAGAAGACCCGATGTATTGGTATATTCCACCGCTCCCCTTCAGAATGACTGTATTGTTTGCGGAAGAGTCTTTTTACACCTTGTATGTAGTTCATCTGCACCAGGTACAGATTTTACCGCAAAATTGGTGGACGTTTACCCCGATGGAAAAGCCATTCAGCTTTGTGATGGAATTCAGAGAGTAGAATACCGGAATTCCCTGGAAAAACCTTGCTGGATAGAAAAAGACGAAATCATTACTCTCAAAATTGACTTATGGGCAACTGGAATACGTTTTTTTAAAGGACACCAAATTCGATTAGAGATTAGTTCTTCCGCATGTCCAAAGTTTTATCCTCATACCAACACGAAGGAAAATCCGTCCAAAGCAATTCAAACAGAAATTGCCCATCAAACTGTTTTTCATTCATCCGGAAAAGAATCCTATTTACTGCTAGATGTAATCCCCGAAACATCCTTGGGAATCGCATCATGAAACTCACAGAATATGAGAATAGAATGCTTCAGGGTGAATACGGTCCAATATGTGCAGAAGCTTTAGACTATCTGGTACAATTTGGGGATGCTTTTGGAGCAGAAAAACTTATTGACATATCCTACAGTCATTACCCCGCAGAAATGGCTATATATGATGGTTTTTGCGAAGATGTTGAACATTATGCAAATCAGGGTATTCAAGTGGCTATTCCCACTACTAGTTCTACCTTGTGTTGTGATCTTGAAGATCCCAGTTTAACAAACTGCCCTTCATATCTTTCGAATCTTCAAGAAAAAACAAAACATGCTTTCCGAAAAATGGGAATTCTTCAAACTTTTACATGTACACCACAGCAGATTGGATTTGTCCCTCCTATGGGTAGCTATATAAGTTCGGTGGAGAGTAGTGCTATCATCTATTTCAATAGTGTGGTAGGAGCACGTACAAATCGGGGTGGTCTATTTACTCGATATTCATCTGTTACAGGAAAATATCCCGCTATGGGGTATTTGTTGGATGAAAATAGAGTTCCTTCGTGTTATTGCGAAGTTTCTATAGACCCTAATTATCTAACTCGACTTGACCAGTGGTCCGTACTTGGATACTTAATTGGTGAATATGCACAAGATCAAGTTCCCTATATCAATTCCTCTAAAAAATACAAACCAACAATGAGTCAACTTGTTTCTTTAGGTGCCGCCATGGCAACTTCTGGATCAGTGACGTTGTTTCACTGGAAAGGAATTACCCCAGAGGCCACACAATATGAAACTTCATCTTTGAAGCATCTGCCGCACCTTTTTATATCCGAGAAAGAGATGATGGAAACACAAGAAAAGTTTACAGAAATACAAGAAAACCAACCTATTGATTTTGTCGTTTTAGGATGTCCACACGCAAATCTTTCTATGATACAGTATATTGCAGAAAAAATAGAAGGCAGAATCATCCATGAAAATGTAACATTTTGGGTTTGCACAAACCGAATGACCAAATTACAAGCTTCAAACCTAGGTTTCACACAAAAGCTTGAAAGAGCAGGAGTCCGGCTCATCGCAGACACATGCCCCGTTGAGTCTCATATGCGAAGCAATATTTGCACTCGTCATGGAATTCCCTTTCCATGCTATCAAACGATGATATCCAATAGTTTGAAGATGCTCCATTATTCAAGAAACCTACTAGGTGTAAAACCTGCTTTGCTTTCTACAGATCAATGCATAGAAAGTGCCATACAGGGAAAGCGCGTATCTATATACTGGAAAAAGGATGGTTGTAATGAAAGAATATAAAGGGAAAAGAATAGTAAAGGGTTCAAGCCAATTACACCAAAAGATCGAAAAATCACAACTGGATGTTATCTCTGCACCTTGCATTCTTTGCCCTCATAGCTTTTCTTTTTTAGGAGATATTGATAGCCATAGTGGAAAAATCACCCGTATAGATAGTCCTTGCAAAGATATGTACATTTCTCAGCAGATTCTAGCTTTCACGGCTTCAAAAGGATCCTCAAGTGGGTGTGTTATTTTGTCATCCCTAGCTAAACAAGGCAAGGGACCTATGGCAATTATTACCATGCAACCAGCAGACTACAATTTAGTAGAAGGAGCAATTTTGGGAGGAATTCCCTTTATAGCTGAAGTAGATCCTAAGTTCTTTGAAGAAATCCAAACAGGCATGCAGATTAAAATTCAGGAAGGTGTTTGTACTCTTCTTGAAGAAAAAGTGTTAGAATACAAGTAATCGATTTATTCGCTGGAGCCAGATACAGTCGGTATGTCTATTATTACAGGTTGGTTAACAAGACTTATCTTGAAAATAATCATTTGCTCATTCATCCGTCCGGGATTTGCTTCATCCAAACCTATTGGAGCGATAATGTGAAACTCGCCAGCAACAAGATCATACTTTTCTTCTGATAAGTACAATACAGCGTTTTGCTCTGTCTTTCCTTTGGGCCAACTAGCAACAAATTTCCGCAAAGGGTAGAGGATTGGGCTTGCAGTATTGGGGGGTTCTTGAGATATAGAACCATCTTCTTGGATGTACCAATTTACTAGCCCTTCTTCTCGAAATTCAGAAGGTTCCTCCATGGAAGCATTAAAGAGAATCAGAAGATCTTGGGGTTTTTGGAGTTCGGTACCACGGATTTGAGAGGCGTCAAAAGAAACCCAGTCTTCATCCATTAATGTCTTGTAATAGATTTTTTGTTGAGAAATAATGATTTCTTTCTCTGATACAGCCGTTCCGGTATTATCATCAGTCAGCATTTTACAATAAATATCACCGTTTGAACTCAACATATATTTTGTATAAGTGATTTCTTGATCTGGCATATCAATATACTGTTGCCACGAAGATTGGAATAAGAAGGATTGATAATGTTGTAGATCTTCCACCGCTGTATTAATAATATTCACATAAGAAAGAGGTTCCAATACTATTTTGTATTCTTTTTTTTCTATGAGTCTTGAAAAGGAAGTGGGTTTTGTTAGAGGCTTGTAGCCTTGTTTAGAAATAGATATTGATTGTTTGGGTACCATGGAAGTATATATTTCAAATATACCGTTTTCGTCTGTTGTTGTAGTGTTTTTACCTAGATTAATGGTTGCATTTGCAACAGGTTTCTGTGTAAGTGCATCCTCAACGGTACCCGACACATGAACACCAGTAGTAAACAAAAACCATACAAGAATGACCCCAATAATGACAATACCTAAAAGAATAAGTAGAACTTTCTTTTTCATATAGCACCCTGAACATCAATTTCTTTTAGTATAGTAAAAAAGCGGGAGTAAATAAAACTCCTGCCAGCTTTTTTTGTGAAGCGGGTTAATTCAAAGAATCAGTGATTTTCCAAACACCATCAATTTTCGTTAAAACATACTGACCATGGGGTTTTGTATCCCGACCTTTTTCTCTTGCTATCAGGGTAAAAGCAACAACTTTTTGGCTTTGTCGTTCGGTAGGGGTAATCTTCTCTATCTTTACACCAATATATACGGTCCCATGATTTCTGGCATTTTCAAACTGGGACTGAAAAGTTTCTAAATCTTGCTTACTCTTTAGATAATTCCCCCCCAGTAACTGAAATGCTTCCTCATATTGCTCTTGCGATATATGGTGGAAATATGTTTTTACAGTTTTCGCGGGAGAAGGGGCATATATGCTATAAGCCCACCATGCTAGTAAAATTACAAGTATTCCAACGCCAAGAATGTACAAGATAGTTCTTGGATGCTTTTCAGAAGAGTCAGTAGCGGTGGTTTTCTTAATCATGTTGATCTCCTTTTATTGCTGAGGAACAAGTTTTTGTGCCTGGTTTTTATTGTATTCGGTTGTCACATTACCTACGATTTTCCAACCCTCACCAGGAATCTTTTCGCATAAATAAGCTCCAACACTAGTTACCAGTGATCCTTGATAAAACACATCAATCTCAACCACCACAATTTGCTGATTCTTTTCTTTACCTTTTAATTCATCGATAACACGAATCGCGCGAGTGCGTGTTCCAGATCGAACAGCAGTATCATAATCGGAAGCAAACTTTTCGTAAGATCCCCTACTCCTTTTATAATCCTTGGCAATGTAGGAATAGGCAGCAGAATAGTTTTCGTTCATAAGTGCATAGAAGAAATTACGAACCGTTTTAGTAGGGGAAGGAAGAATTAGGTAGAAAATAAAGGAAAGGAAAAAAAGAATCAAGATCCCAACTAAAAAATTGCGAAGGCATAGAATCCACTTCTTTGGTTTCTTGGGCGTAATATTCTCCTCATTTGACAAATCTGGTGTACCAATTCCGGTATCGGTTACTTTGGCATCAAACTGAGTTGTATCTTCTTGCACCGAATGTGAGTCCTGATCTTCATAGGAAACATATGTCATTTGGTAACTCCTCGCAAACGATCCCACCATTCCAAGAAATGAGTCCATCGATTTCCTACAATCATGCGACGTTCATATTGATCCGAAAGACGATTCATGAATCCATTGACAACCTGGTCTTGCTTTTGATAAATGACATCCTCTTCAATGAGATCCCGTACTTCTTCATACGTATTTTTCTTCTCTTCGGTTCTCTCATCAACTCGAAGAATATACCATCCATCTCGGGCCTGAAGAAGATAATATTCGCCAAGTGCTAAATCTGGGAAAAAAGCATTGTTAGCAATTTCAGGATATAGCTCTTCTTTTGTTACCCAGCCCATATCACCTTTATCGGACATAACTGTAGGGCTAATGGATTTTTCTTGAGCAAGCTTTTCAAAATCTGCTCCTTCAAGAAGTTGATCCATAATTTCCTTAGCAACATCTTCTTCTTCGACAACGATGAAATGGAGATTTGCTTTTGCTGGTATATCGTAATACGGTGCAAATTCATTATAATGAGCTCGCATTTCTTCTTCTGTTGCTTCTACGCCATTTCGGATAGGCTCTAAAACTTTGTCGTAAATAGTTTGGTACTTCATATCATTCCAAAAAGATCGCCAGGGAATTCCATAGTCAGAAAGAGTGGTTCGAATATCCACTTCTTCTTCAGGACTGGAGGCATAAGATTTAGCGTATTCGTCGATCTTTGCTTGTACTTCTTCGTTTGTAGCAGTAATCTTATTTTCTTGTGCATACAAGTATACACATTTTAGTTTGATTAGATTTTCAAGAGCTTTCGCTTGAACGCGCTCTTCGGTAGTAATGCGATCTTCTTCGTCCATATTTTTCAATTTTTGCTGATAATCAGGTGGAGTAAGTCGCTGCTTTTCGATTTGAAGCTCTTGCACGGTAATATCAAGTGGGCCAACGCTCATAACGATATTCTTCGATTGATAGAACCATGTGAAAAGAAATGCTAAAACAAGGATTGGAACAATAATGAATAGCATTTTCCATTGGATTCGTCTGGAAGAATCCTCAGAAACAGAACTCTTGTTTTTTTTACGAAGTAATTTGTCTTTGTTCATAGCTTATATCCTTACGGGGTTTGAGTTTGTCCTTCAACTGGCACATCAATAGATTCAAAAGCGGAGGGATCAATGTTTATTGTTTGAGATGAACCATCTTCACCTTGAATTGGAATGGTCATAGGAGTACCAGAATCGCCTGGTGTGGGAGTTAAGTTTTCAGGAATTGGATCAACAGTAAAACTACGAACCCAATTTTTAATAGATTCAAAGAATCCTCCAAAGATTTGATTCCACCACGATGACATACGATCCCAGGGATTGGAATGAGAGATGCGAGATTGATCACGAAGATTTTTCAGGAAAGCTTCTCGAATTTTATTTCGTTCT
>CAZOYI010000326.1:0-7613 GCA_964583965.1 uncultured Caldisericota bacterium | reverse complement strand
CCATATATGGAAATGTCATTGATTCGTCCGCGGTGTTCTTTCACAAATTTCTCGGATTGCACAAACATTCCACCGCTACCACAACATGGATCTAACACTCTGCCCTTGTAGGGCTGCAGCATTTCTACCAAAAGATCAACTACACTTCTTGGAGTATAGAATTGTCCGCCCTTTTTGCCTTCTGCTAAAGCAAATTCACCAAGAAAATATTCAAAAACACTTCCTAGTACATCGGTGCTTTGTGATGTATCTTCCCCTATATCAACATCGCTGATAAGATCAATAAGTCCCCCCAGATTTGTTGGATCAATGTTCCCTCTTGCATAGACCTTAGGAAGAACATTTTTCAAAGGTGGATTTTCTTTCTCAAGGGCATCCATGGCAGAATCAACAACTTCTCCAATAACGGGTTGTTTTGCATTGGACTGCAATGTTGTCCACCTGGCTTTTTCGGGTACATAAAACACATTTTCAGCTTTGTATTCATCTTTGTCTTCGGGATCTGCTCCTGAATACTCTCCAGTAGCTTCTTTTAATGTATGGTATAGCGTAGAAAAAGCCTGGGATATGTATTTTAGAAAAACTAAGCCTAAAACAATATGTTTATATTCTGCAGCATCAATATTTTTTCTCAGTTTATCAGCTGATTTCCAAAGCTGCTTTGCCAGAGGTTCAATACCATTTTCACTATGTTTCTTTTTTGCCATCATGAATCCAGTCTTTTTCATTCCTGAAAACAATAGTTGTGAATAATTCTCTGGATTCATTATAGAATTATGGAAAAAAGTGTCAAAATTGACAATAAATATGGCTTGTTTTCGGATCAAATGGAACCTTTGCAAAAGTTTTGAAAAATGGTGTAAGGAAAAAAATGAGATATACTTATGTTGTAGAGAAATGAGACAGAATGATTATGGTATTGTAAAGGTGAAAAATGATGAAACATAAGATTTTGTTGTATATGGATTGATAAGTCTTCTTTTTCTTGCATCCTGTCAGTTAATATCGAATCCTCCTTCTATATATTCGTTGGGTAGTATTTTGGAAGAGAATCAGATTACTACTCCAGCACTTTTTCTGCACAATCATACAATCAGCATTCTGTCCCCTGAGAAGCAGGAGTTTTTCCCTGTATTTAATTATCCAAAAGAAGCCAAGATTCACGATAGTGGAAAAACCATACTTCGAGATAACAACATCTATTTTGGAGTCTCAGTAGAATATGAAAAAACACAAGAGTATCATGTGTGGAAATACGATACAGGTGCAAAAGAACTTCAGAAAATTCTATCATTACCTGTATCCACGGATTATTTGTTACAAGTTGGTCCTGAAGAAAAATGGTTTCAAATAGGTTATTTTGATACACATGAAAAAATCTGGATACAACTAGAAGAATCTAAAAAAGTACAGGCTTCTTCTGTGAAAAGTCTGAAAGAAATTCGCAAGACTTTTTTCACTTCCATTCCTTCTCATGTCATTATAGAACATTATGGCAAAGATCAAATTAACAACGAAAACGGTATCGTTAGCTATCTATTTTCTGTGTTGAATCTTGACAATCCTACTGATACAACTTTGATTGGAGAAGGAATCAATTCAAAAATCAATGACGATGGGACTTTGTTTGCCTATCAATCGTTTGATAGTAATCAGATTCATGTATACAACTTCCAAACCCAAAAAACAACTTCTTTTTCATTTACTGATCAGAAGTATTTGGAGTGGGGTTTTTGGGGAATGGATGAGCTGTATGGTTGTTTGTATACCGAAGAGTATTCTTCATGGGACGAGTCGCTTGAAGTAGCCTCTATGCGCATGGATGGAACAATACAATGGCTTTCGCTACCGGCTACCATGACAGAAGGTAGAACTGCTACATTGTCAAAAGTATTCCAGAATCAGTTTTTCTTTTTCAGTCGGGATACCTTATCTCTTGATTTGGTTCGAGTTGATAAAAGCCAGCAATGGACTTCTTGGGAAGTAATGGATTCTTCACACTACGCTGAAAAACTAACCTTTTATCGAAATGGAATATTTAAAAAGGACACTACCAATCCATATACAGATGAAAAGAACTACGGTTCAGGATTCTATACTGGTGTTGGTCCTCTGCATTCTGATAAAGAAATCTATGACGGACCTCAAACTTTGGTTGTATACAATGCAGCGAAGGATGAAGTCCAAACTTTCTATCCGGGGGAGCAATTTTCAGAAGCTGCTGAATACAGAGAGGCGGTCAAGTGTGTGGCATATGAGTTTCCTCATGGAGGGAATGGTTTATGGGTGATGATGCAAACTGGTATAGATGGTAGCAATGAGTATATCAAAAAACCCATTGCATCAAGTTTTTACTACTACAGTGCTAGTACAGGAGATTTTCAATTCATTTCAACTTTTAAACATGAAGACTCTGTTACATATTTTGACTTAATACCTTTTTCGCTTTCTCACCAAGTAAACTATGCTATTTTAATTCAAAGTTTGCAGACAATCGAAAATAAGACTTCTTTCTCCTATGTGGTGTGTCCAACTGAAGAATCCTCTTTGCATCCAACAATAATTCTTTCTTGGGGCAGCAAAAATGATGATAGTTATCATTTTTTATGTTGGATTGATTGAGAGTAAAATAACAACAGAATACAACAGAAAAGGACTGTGCGTCCTTCCTATTGTATTTGAATAGGATTAGTTGGTGATTCATTCATTAAAAGCGGATTTTTTTACCTCGGATGGTGGAGAATTTGTGAATGACATCAACCAGGGCAGTTTTGACTTTGTCGGGGCTGTGTCGTATACGGTCACTGGCTTGGTCTACAAGATCATAAAACAGTGGTTCAACTTGCAAGCTCTTTATAGCCTCTATATCAGGGTAAACAGGCGCGGCGTTATACTTCTTATAAAATTCTTGTAGAGAAGGATTGATGGTTCCGTTATTCACCATGACATAGTCAGCAACTTTTTTGCCGGCATTAAAAAATAATGCTTTCAAATGTCCGGTTACAGAAAGATTATCAGTTTCACCAGTTTCAGTCATTAAATTTGCAATGTAAATTTTCAGAGCATCGCTTTGAAACAAAATATCGGCGATGGGAGATATGATTAAGCAGGGCAATATACTTGTATACAAGCTACCCGGACCCATCAGTACGATATCGGCTTTATCCAATTCTTCAATCACTCGAATCAGCGGTTTGTAATAGGGTGGATCGTAGAATACTCGTTTAATAGGCTTGCCAATTTTATGGATTTCAGCTTCGCCTTGTACTATTGAGCCATCTTCAAATTCTGCACAGAGAGTTAGATTGTTCAGAGTAAATGGTATTACCTTTCCCTTGACTGAAAGAATTTGACTCATTTTAAAAATGGATTCAGAAAAATCTCCCGTCATCTCGGTGTAGCCTGCAATCATTAAATTGCCAACAGTGTGTCCACGCAGAGATCCTTCTTCAAATCGATAATTAAACAAGTGATCCAAATCGGTAGATTTGCGGTCAGAAAGTGCAATAAGTGCCCTTCGGATATCTCCTGGAGCAGGGATAGAATACTCACTTCGCAAAATGCCTGAACTTCCCCCGCTGTCTGCTACGGTCACAATAGCAGTAGTTGACACAGGGAGAGTTTTAAGTGCTTCGAGAAATGGATAAATTCCAGTTCCTCCACCAATTACGAGTATATTGAGCATGTCATCCCGAAAACGATACTCTCGGATTAAATCGGATATCTCCCTTTCTCTTTCTGGTAGAAGTGAATCAATGACCGATCGAAGAAGATTGCGGATTCCAATGATAACAAAATAGCTAGCTCCTGATAATACAAGGATTCCCAAAATGGGAGACATCCAATCAGGTGTATACATACGGTTCTTGCCAAATACATCGATCAAGAAGTCGATCACAGCTCGTTTCACGATACCAAGAGAAGTAAAATCGATTAATACCATCACGGCAACTGCGAGTAGGAAAAAGCCTAATAGAATCAAAAGAATCCAGCGTTTTACTTTCATGCCCGGTGCAAACCAGCGTATAAAATGGTCCCACCATTTGGGTGCATTACTTTTTTTCGAAAGCATTAGATGCCACCTTCTTCTTGAATATCTCGGTGGGTTAATCGAGCATTGTATCCTTTTTTCACCAAAAGCTCAGTGATCACAGAAGCAACCGAAACCGATCGATGTCTACCACCCGTGCACCCAAAGCCAACAGTCACTTGCATTTTTCCTTCTTGGTAATACAAAGGAATTAAAAAGGTGAGAAAGTCGGATACCTTTTGAAGAAAAACTGTTGCGGTAGGGTTATTCATGACAAATCTCTGTATGGTTTGATCCATTCCTGTAAGAGGTTTCAAATCCTCGATATAGAAAGGGTTAGGCAAGAAGCGAACATCAAAAACAAGATCTGCATCAATGGGTATTCCACGTTTGTACCCAAAAGAAATAATGTTAATTGTCATTTGAGAAACACTCTGGGGATCACCATAAAAAGAAAGGATGGATAATATTTTGTCCTTGAAATCCTTGATGCTATAGTGAGAGGTATCTACTATATAATTAGCATAGGAGCGGATTTCTTTCATCATTCCTTTTTCGGTGATGATCGCGGATAGATTTCCTTTTCCTTCAGATAGGGGATGTTTTCTTCTCGTTTCTGAAAAACGGCGCACTAATACTTCGTCTGAGGCTTCTAAAAATAATATCTGGTAAGGAATTTCTTTTCTATGAAGGGATTCTAGATAGTCTTGCAGATCAGCCATCGGATCTCCGCCTCGTACATCAATCACTATGGCAGTATTTTGATGAAGTCTTCCAATGCTTCGTGTTAGCAATAAATCGGTAAACTGTGGTAGCAAAGGTAGGGGTAAATTATCAACACAGTAATAGTCCAAGTCTTCTAGAACTTTCAGGCATTGGGTTTTACCGGCTCCCGAATATCCTGTTACAATGAGAAGTGATATTTTTTCGTAGCGAGAATCCATCGGTCACCCCTTTTTCGGAACCAAAGCTATGACAATTCTTTGTGTTCCTTGAAATTCAAGTATACCTATTGTTTACAATCATGCAATACAACCTCCGCCAATCACGCGGTCTTTCACGTAAAACACAGCAGATTGACCGGGAGTAATTGCAAACATGGGTGTATGCAAGCGAACTTTATAGGGTGGAGAAGGATGAATGGAACACATTTCTTGAGGAGATCGATACCGAACTTTAACAGCCAAAGATTGAGGCAAAATTTCTCCTTCTTGTAGATGCCAAATGGGATCTTTTACATCAAATGTAGTTGACATCATTTTCTCTCGAGGTGCTAAGCAGACGCGATTGTGAACCGCATCAATTTCTTTCACATACAGGGGCTGTGAATGAGAAACCCCTAAGCCCTGCCTTTGACCTATTGTATACAAGAAATATCCATCGTGGTGACCCAATAATTCACCAGATTCAGATACTATGGCACCTTTTTGAGAAGAAATATATTGCTTCGCAAAATCGCGATAATTTCCATCGTAAAAACAAAGGTCCTTACTTTCTCTGGATACATACTCATCGTGTAGTCCGATAGCAGAGGCAATATTGCGTACTTGGGTTTTGCACAACTCACCCAATGGAAACAGAATCTTCGGATAAAGTTGCGAGGATAAGCGGTATAGGAAATAGCTTTGATCCTTTTTTTCATCTCTAGCTTTCGCCAAATAAAAAAAATGATTGGTTTGTTGGATTTTTGCATAATGGCCAGTTGCTATAAAGTCTAAAGAATTCTCTTTGGCAAATGTTTGCACTTCGCTCCCAAACTTTACCAAGGGATTACATTCTATACAAGGATTTGGTGTAAACCCGTTTTTATAGGACTGAATGGTAGATTGGATAACACAGGAAGAAAACTTCTCTTCAAGATTTAATACCGAAAAAGGAAGATGGAAAAAAGAAGCAATTTTTCTGGCTTTTTGGAGAAATTCTTCTGGTGCAGAAAATAGATTTAAATGGAGAGTGTGTACGGTGTATCCACTCTGAAGCAATAAATGGGCAGCAACAGCACTGTCAATCCCTCCACTGATTAGAAGGCAAACAGCGTTACGCATCTCCGATTTGCGTGATGGGATGAAGGGTTAATTCGATCTGATCTTTCAAGGAATCATGGATAATTTCATAATCCAATTGTTCATCAAGCATAGAAGATATTTCGGTTTTTAGAATTTCTAGAGCTTCTTCAGGTGTATCTCCATAACATTGGATATCTAGCTCTTCGCAAATAGCGACAAAACCTTCCTCATCTTCAACGATACTAACATTGCATTCGCGTATTAAAGGTTTCTTTTTCATAGTAACAATATACCCAAAAAAAACAAAAAGTAACAGTGAAAAGGTTTCAATTTTGAAACTTTTGAAAGAAAAAAGGGGTAAATGAGATTTCATTTACCCCAACAGCAGTAAACACATAAATGAATCGTCGCAATAGATCTATTTGGGTGAATCAGCTTCCTGGGGAAGTTCTTCTGACTGATTTGTTTTTTTGAAAATCTCACCTATCATTCCCAGACTGCTCATAATCCCACTTGCCTCGTAGGGAATAAACATTTTTGAGGATTTTCCATCAGCAATTTTTTGCAAGGCTTCTAAATATTGGATCGCAATAAGGTCTTTGGTTGGTCTACCTTTATGAATCGACTGGTAGACATCCAAAATAGCGTCTGCTTTTCCTTGCGCCTCAATCTGATACTTATATTTCTGTGCATCTGCTCTGCGTTCCATAGCGGCAGCTTCTCCCTCGGCTTCAAGAACTTGAGATAGCTTCTTACCTTCGGCTTTCAGGATTTCAGCTTGTTTTTGACCTTCTGCTTTTGTAATTTCAGATTGCTTAATACCTTCTGCTTCTAAAATTAGGGCTCGTTTGGTTCTTTCAGCTTTCATTTGTCGGCTCATCGCTTCGGTAATATCATGAGGAGGATCTATTTTTTTAATTTCAACACGAGTAACTTTCACGCCCCATTTGTCGGTTGCCTCATCCAACACTTCTCGAAGCCTGGTATTTATCATTTCACGACTTGTGAGTGTTTCGTCCAGCTCTAGTTCACCAATGATATTACGTAAGTTGGTTTGAGCTAATTTCACTGAAGATAGCTGGAAACGGTAGACATTGTACAGAACGCGAAATGGATCCGTCACTTCGTAATAAATGACAGCATCCACGGTAACGACTACGTTATCTTTTGTGATGACTTCTTGGGGAGGTACATCAATAAGGTTTTCGCGCATATCAACCTTTTTGACTGTATCGATGATAGGGATTATAAAGTTGAGGCCAGGTCCAAGCGTTTTGGCATACTTCCCTAGTCTTTCAACAACACCGCGTTGATAAGGTCGAATTTTCACTAAACCTGCAACAATAAAGATAAACGCAGCAATAGCAATGATAACAATCACGAAATTTGGCATACTAACTCCTTCCAACTATAAGTTTTGTTCCGCTAACACCACGGATAATAACTTCTTCATTTTCTGCAATCATTGTGTCATCCTGTGATTGAGCCAACCATATCTCTCCTCCAATGCGGACTTGTCCTTTTAGGGAATCGGGTTGAATGGTACGAATGACAAGTGCTTTTTTCCCTATTAACCC
>CAZOYI010000325.1:0-3294 GCA_964583965.1 uncultured Caldisericota bacterium | reverse complement strand
GCTGCCAAGGAACACAAAGAGAACAATAAACACACCCTATATTTATGCAATGAATGCTATAAGACATTTCGAAATAATGAAGCAGTGTGTTTACATTGTAAATCTAAGATTGTGGAGAAAGTGATTAAGGACGGCAAAGTTCCTCACAAAGATGACAGTGAGGATAAGATGATCAAAACACTGATGGAAGGTGTGTTGGAACTAGTTGGGGAAATAGAAGGTGTTTCGAAAGAAGATCAAGATGCAGTTCGTGCTGCGATAGAATCTGGTAAGATTCCCGATGAGTGGCCCAATGAAGATGTTATGATAGATGAGTTAAGTGCGTTGGAAGATATTGTGGATCCTTCAGAGTTGGATGAGTATGGTGATCTGAAGATTGCATACGCAAAATATGTATTGGTTCCTAAAGCACTTTCTATGTTAGAAGGAATGAAGGAAGATGTTGACAATACGAATACTAATGAAATAATTCGTATTGTCAATGCTTGCTATGAGGGATTAGAACCATTGGGGTATTGGCACACTGAAACAATAGACACAGAACGAGGAACACGATTCGAATTTATTAAAGAAGGTGGTGGTAAAGTGTTTGTGGATGTAGAACTATAATGAAGCCTATTTTTGAAAATATCAAACAGTTACAAGAATCCATTATTGATTATCCCAGGGCTGGGTTGGATTTGCAAGTATGGGATGAACAATTGAATGGGGTTTACCAGCTGCGAGATAGCGTGGAACAAAAGATCTACAGTGTGATGGACAAACATCCCGACTTGGATCTTCGAAACCTTGCAAAGCGGATTCACATTGTGGGGTCAATCACGACAAATCAGTATGTGGAAGATACCGATATAGATGTTCATATTTTACCAACAACTCCTTGGACAGAGGCAGAATGTAAAAAAGTTCGTAAGTGGTTTGAAAAGAGGAAAGATGAATTTGGTGCTTACGTTGGACAACACCCAATAGAAATATCTGTTCAATTTGATGTCAATCAAGATTATCGTTCAGAAGGAATCTATGATATGTTGAATCATGTTTGGGTGAAAGGACCCAAACAGGTTCCATTGGATTATGATCCCAAGGATGACTTTTCTGGTATTTTGCAAGATATGAAAGGTACGTTTCAAGAAGCAGATGAATTGTTGGGTGAATTGAAACGAGATGTAATTGATTTTGATACTTTGCATAAAGCAATGCTGGTAATGTCAAGAGAACAGCAACAGAAATTCTTATCTTCTTTGCATCAGAAGTTGAAAGAAATCGAAGATGGTATTCAAGAGTTGTATGATCTTAGGCAAATTTGGATTGATGCTAGAAGCGTGGATATGCCGAAAGATGCATCACCAGAAGATATCTTGAAAGATGTGCAACTTGCGAGGGATTGGAATAATGCAAATGCTGCATTCAAGTTCTTATCAAAATATCAGTATTTGAAAATCATTGGTGATTTGCAGGGAATAATAAATGTGAACATCAAACCAGAGGATGTGGGTCAAATAAAGAATATATTGGGAGTGAATTGATATGTTTCATAATTTGCACGAGAGCGTTAATCGTGAATTTCAAGAATTGTCAGAATCAACAATTGAAAGTTTGGTTCACGCATTAGAAAATCAAGGTTATGTTGTTTTGTTTGGAGAATTGAATTCTATGGCTTCAGAAGATATAGCTGACGCTTGGACAGAATTTCGAATGGGTGGACCAGAAGCAGCAGTGTCGTATTTAGAAACCATGTTTGGGTTTGAAATCGAGAAATCATAATGTCTAAATTGATTCCAAGAAGAACAATCGATGTGGTACGAAATTATGTTGACGTGGCACTTGATATTATCGGAATCACTTGCACACTCTATCTTCCCACCAATGTCACATATTCAGAAGCAGAGAAGTTAGATGTGTATTCCGTGCCAGAAGATCTAGAATATGTGTCATATACGGCAAATGTATTCTTGGAATGGAAACCTTCTACTAATAAATTGAAACAATTGGGACTTTTTACTGATGATGGTCAGTTACCTATATTGGTTAGGTTTGGAAATGTAGCAACAGCATTAGAAGGTTCCGAAGCTGGGGAAAAAGTTAACATTGATGTATCATTACGTTCATGGTTTCGAATAGAACCAGAATTTGTACCACAGAATTATGAGGGTACAGAAGATTTTGAAGTAGTTGATGTGGCTGTTAAAAATATGCATGATGCTGCATTGACCAGAATTTATGCGGCAGCACCAAGAAGGGTTAAGAGGAGTTCATGATGAGAGTTAAAGAATTAAGAAACACATCGGATCAATCAGTTCAATTAGAAGAATCAAACGGATGCAAAATTATTGTGCCTCCTGGAGGTTCAGTTCAGAATAAGAATTTGATGAACTTGGCAGAAGTAAAATCACAGGTGACTGTGGTGTATGATTTGGGAGAAGTAAATGAATCTTGTGGTAAAACTCGACTTTTCGACTGATTATGTAAAACGACACGGATTAGGTGCACTTCTTACTGCCACCTTAATGCATAAGCAATATTTAGATGCTCAACGATGTGGAGTTGTTGGACCTGAAGGTTATGCAGAATGGTGGATGGAAAAAAATCTACATCCACGTTTACCAAAATTTGAGAATCTAACTTTGAATTGTTTTTTGCAAATGTTGAGGAGTTGTCCCCGTGGCTGATTCGTCTTTGTATGGATATGATGTAGCCATGCGTTTATTGGCATATAATCGCTTTGGTTCGATTTTAGGCATTGACACATTGGCAGCACAGACAGAGGATGCCATCAATAAAGGTGTTGTGCTTTGTCCTAAAGGAATTGCTCGTCGATGGGTTGCGGAGAAGCGGGGACAGACGTTCTTGGATTTTATTAATATCTATCGAACAAAAATGATGTTTTCTTGGAAGCGACAAAGAACAGTTGTAGCTAGAAGAGGATTTTATGCCACAGGAGAGGATGGACAAGTTTATAATTTGAAAGCCAATCCTGTAGATCTGACATACAATATGTGGTTTTGGTCGAATTCATTGGATAAAGTGATGCAATGTGTAGAAAAATATATTCAATGGCAACATGATGATCCTAAAGTTGTGTTGAGTTTCAACGGTCTATGGGAAATGAATCCTGATTTGGAATTTGCTTACGCAGTAGATGAATCGTACATAGAAGATGTGTTTAATTTGGGGAAAATCTTCTGTTATCGCATGGATGTTGGGGTACAGGGTTGGTTGATTGAATCCAGCGATCCTACATCAAATATCATTTCCAAGATTCGTTTGACTACATACGATAAAGATGATTTGGAG
>CAZOYI010000324.1:0-7799 GCA_964583965.1 uncultured Caldisericota bacterium | reverse complement strand
TGGGGGTGTAATGGTTTCGACAGTAGGATTGCACTATGTCGGCAAGCCGGAGATGATACTTGGCTCCGTTAAAAATGTATCAAAACAATATTTGCCAATTATACAAATTACGCAAACAATTACGCCGTAGCTTAGTCTGCGACTCAGTTTTCATCTCTCCCTTTTCGGGGTTTTAAACTGCAAACAGAAAAGGATCTACTTCACCTTCTTCTGAAGAAAGATGAGGTAGCTACAAAATTTCTTCAGATCTTTATTGATTGGTTCCTTGTTTCCAACAATAGAGTACAAAACAGGGGAAGCTTGTAACTCCAGTATACTGTTGTTCTATTTGGACACGGGTTCGACTCCCGTCACCTCCACCAGTTTTATTTTCAGTTTTTTCTCAATAACTTTTAAAATCATTTCAGCAATTAATCTTGATTTTGTTACCCTATCTCCCTATCTTTAACAATGTTAAAGCCTTTGTTGTAAAATTTTCAATCAAGTCGATACTGTTGACAAGAGATACCTGAATGAAAAATAATTAGCGGAAAGCATTACCGATTTGAAAGATTATAGTGGTTGCAAAGCTTTCAAAAAAAAGTTCATTCAGCTCATAAGCAACAACGGTGATTTTAGTTAAAATATGAGGTGAAGAAGTGAACGAACGATTTTATCTGCTGAAAATACGTCTGCTTGATATCGAACCGCAAATCTGGCGTCGTTTTGTGGTGCCTGCTAATATAACACTGGACCGTCTGCACGATGTTATTCAGATTGTCATGGGTTGGACTGATAGCCATCTGCACGAATTTACCATCGGAAAAAAACGCTACACTGAATATCCGGAATCAAAAGAAGATGGTCTGGTCTGTGGCAAATATCATCTTGAAGATCTTATCAAACAGAAAGGTCGCACCTTCCGTTATCTTTATGATTTCGGGGACAGCTGGGAACATGAAATTGTTCTGGAGGAAAGCCGCTATTTTGGTCCGGGATTGAGAACGGAGCCAATCTGCCTTGACGGCGAAAGGGCCTGCCCACCTGAAGATGTGGGTGGCGTATCGGGCTACTTTGAATTCTGCAACGCCCTGAAGAACCCAAGCCATGAAGAGCATGAAAGTTACGTGGAATGGTCCGGTGGCGATTACGATAGTGAGCGGTTTGATTCCGGATCAGTTAACTGGGAATTATTGAAATACCTTCGTTGGTCTCGGGACAGATATCAAAACTGGGATGGTACTTTTTAACTCCTCGTCGTTATATCAGATCGAAACCATATAACAATGAAACAAAATGAATCCGAAAATTGTACATTTAATACGGCCTTATCCTAGACTTTTTCTCTGGCTCTTCTACCACCGCCCATACAGTTATGCAACTCAATGCTGAAGATGTTATTCTGAAACCGACCTTAAAACTGCTATTATCTACAAATTAGGGCGTTTTATTTTCAGCTTATACCCACCGCTGTTTTTTTGGTATCAAACCAACCCGACGTCCTTTTACATATACCCATGAGCATGAGCATAACGGGTACCTCAATCAACACGCCAACTACCGTTGCAAGGGCAGCCCCAGAGGATAAACCAAAAATCAGGATAGTTTGTAAGAAAAGCGGAATCGTAAGTTTCCCAATACCTAACAGAATACAACCCGCAAAAAAGCTTCTCCAAAGTGGTATCTGTAACATCTTTTCTGCTCCGTGTTAAACTACTGTTCCAGAACCATATTGAGCACCAATTAGCAAATTCAAACCAAACGGCATTTTATCAAGGTCTATTGCGTCTACTCCAATAAAGGTACGGAACAAAAAACCCAAAAACAGCATAGCGATTGCATAGATCGTGAAGGGTTTAATGCAGCAGTTGATGAATAAGGTTAAAAACACCGGTTTTCTGTTTTTATCTGCCTTTACTACGCTTGCAATATCAATTTTCACCATAATAGCGTACATCATAAGAAATAGACAAAATGAACAATCCTGCCCATAGGGTAAGGTATTTTTCAAACACACTATTCATTTTGGGATTTTTTACTTACTGTATTGTTTTATTCATTTCTTATTTCCTGTTGAGGGAATTGGATAGACTCGACAAAAGTTTTTATTTCATCGCGCACCTTTCTGTAGCAATTCAGTTGCTCCTCGAGAGTTGCACCTTTTTCTTGTAAATCTTTTGCAATTCTAGGTGGATCCTCAAATCCAACATGCATCGTTTGATGATCACCAGGGAAAAATGGACATGTTTCAAAAACATCGTCACATACTGTAACGACTAAATCAAATTGGATATTTTTCAACTCTTCTACATTTTTTGATGTTTGATTGGATATATCTATCCCAGCTTCTTTCATCACTAGAACAGCATATTGATTTAGTCCTTGGGGGTTTATCCCAGCAGAATAGGCTTCTATGGATGTTTCTTTTAAAAACCGGGTCCATCCTTCTGCCATTTGACTACGGCAAGAATTTCCGGTGCACAAAAACAACACTTTTGCTTTTTGTTTCATTGTTTTCTCCTATTTAATTACTTTTTGTTTTTTTAAAGCAGATTTTTCCTTCACAAGTTCTTTCGCAAAAATCAGCAGGGGTATATGATGTAATTTTTCTTAAAGACACAACATCGTCAGCAATAACTGGATCATTCTTTAGATATTCTGTTAAGAATTGAAGTAAAAATACAGCCTGTCAAGAACGGAGTTTAAAATTTTTGGATACTTTTAAAGAGTGGGTGTTAGAAGATTTTCTTACTAAGCCACAACAAACTTTGTCCCAAATTTCTCATATTTTGAACACCTTCTTCGTCTTTTTCAACTTCTCCGGGGCTTCTACCAATACCCACGTTCCAGTATGTTGAGCCAATGGAAATCATTCCTTGAATATGGATAAAATGCATCATGGAGTCAAATGCATGGATTGCTCCGCCTCTCCTGGCTGCTACAATGGGGCTTCCAATTTTCTTTTCTAAAAATCTACCATTCGCATTGGACACATACCCTAAACGGTCAATAAGCGCCTTCATCTCACTGGTAATATCTGCAAAATAGGTTGGCGAAGCAAGTAGTAAGATATCCGCGTTGTACGTCTTTTGAATGATATCATTCATTGCATCGGTTTGAATTGAGCATTTAAAATCTTTGGTCTCTTTACACCTCATACATGCCCTACAACCATGTATCAATAAACCACCAATTTGAATGACTTCAGAGTCAAAGCCACCCTCAATTAATGGTTCAAACACATATTGAATAAGCTTGTGGGTATTGCCATTTTTACGTGGACTTCCGTTAATTGCTAAAACTTTCATTGTATCTCCCATCTTTTTGCTTAAAAATAACTTCATTATAAAAATAAAATGGGGTTTAAAAAGTTTTCTTGTTGAAAAGAAGGCTTTGGAACAAAAGGGTATTTTTTGAAGTTGTGTTTTCCTAGTAATCAAGGTATCATCAAGGGAAACAATTCAATAATATAGAGGATATGTATGGCAAAAATTATTTCTGTCGCAAACCAAAAAGGTGGCGTTGGAAAAACAACTTCATCTATCAATATATCGGCGTATGTTGCAAAAGCTGGAAAATCTGTTCTTTTGATTGACCTAGATATGCAGGGTAATGCCACAACGGGAAGCGGTGTAGATCGTAATAGTTTAGAACAATGTTCATATAATGTTTTGATACAAGCTACTGAATCTTCAAAAGTTATTATACCCTCTGCATATGGATATGATGTTTTACCATCAACATTAAATTTAGCTGGTGCAGAAGTAGAGCTTTTGCAAGTTCCTTCCTGGGAATACTCTCTAAAAAAACAGCTAGATAAAATTTCCGTTCATTATGACTATATCTTTATCGACTGCCCGCCTTCACTAGGTGTAATCACAGTCAACGCTCTTGTTGCATCCGATAGTGTTATTATTCCACTGCAGTGTGAATACTATGCATTGGAAGGAATTTCTTCATTTATTCAAACATTCAAAAGAATTCAAAAAAACCTTAACCCATCTATCCAAATTGAAGGCGTTCTTTTAACAATGTATAACCAAACCACAACTTTATCAAAAGATGTCTCCAATGAAGTCATTAATTACTTTGGAAATCTCGTTTTTAAAACCATTATCCCGAGAAATGTACGTTTGAGTGAATCACCCTCATATGGAAAACCCATCAGTGAATATGATGAACACTCCAAGGGGGCAAAGGCGTATGAATTACTTGTAGAGGAGTTATTGCATCATGAATAAACGCAAAGGCGGTCTAGGTAAAGGACTTGGTGCCTTGTTAGAAGATTACAAAGATGACACAAATACGGCTATTCGAGAAGTTCAAATTGAGTTAATTAAAAAATCACCCTACCAACCTCGTGTATTTATAGATCCCGATTCAATTGTTGAATTAGCTCAATCCATCAAAGAAAACGGTCTTATTGAACCTCTGGTTGTTCGATTTATTGATTCTTATTATGAGTTAATAGCCGGACACAGAAGATTAGAAGCACTCAGGTCTTGTGGATTCACGAAAATTCCTGTATATGTGCTGGATATCTCAGATCGGCAAGCTGCTCAGCTTACCATTGTAGAGAATATTCAGCGGGAAGATTTAAATCCTCTTGACTTGGCTTCTAGTTTACAAACACTAATCCATGAATTTTCTGTCACACACGAAGAATGTGCCTTATCAATTGGGAAAAGTAGGGTGTATGTAACAAATTCACTTCGCCTTCTACAATTAGACGAAGTAACAAAAAGAGCCCTACATAAAAATGAAATACAGGAAGGTCATGCAAGATTGCTTCTTTCGGTCAAGGAAGTCGAAGAACGCCAGCGTGTTCTCTCTTATCTTATAGCAAAAAAACTCACCGTTAAAGAACTTTCTCAATATATTCTGAAAACCTGTGGAAAAAAGAAACAAAAAACCCTTCGTTTTCCACATTACAAAGAACAAGAAAAAGTGTTGCGTGAATTTCTACACAAACCGGTGAAAGTTTTCCACAACCAAATTACAATTAAGTTTAAGGGCGAAGAGGAGCTGCAGGAAATCTTTGAACACTTTCAACTCCCCTATAATAACGATTAGATTTTTTAATACTCTTTAAAACCAATAAAGCTGTTAAGATGTGTATTGAAGTTTTTTAATAATTTCTTCCACCTCATTCTTTAGCTTCATATCCACCTTCATTTCACTTTTAATCTTTTCGTATGAATGAATGATAGTTGAGTGATCTCTACCACCAAAATATCTTCCAATTACCGGTAACGAGTAATTGGTCATTTCCCGAATCAAATATATAGCAACTTGTCTCGGGACTGTTACATCTTTGGACCGTCTTTTACTCTCCAATATTTGTGGTTTTGTGTTGTAAAAATCCGCAACAATCACTTTGATTTCTTCTGGGGTGAATTTTTTATAACTCAAAGGCAGGAAATTTTTTAAAGTTTCTTTAGCAAAACCAACCGTCACGTTTTTAATATTTTGCATTGACGAATAACTTGCAACCCTAATTAATGATCCCTCAAGTTGTCGAATATTATTAAATTGCTGTGAAGCAATGAAATCTAAAACTTCATCAGGTAGGTCGTATTGTTCTGTTTTGTCTTTATTTCGTAGAATCGCCAAACGGGTTTCATAGTCTGGAGGATATATATCTACGGTTAAACCCATTGAAAACCTTGAAATCAATCTTTCCTGAATACCTTTTAGCTCGTTTTGTGGCCGATCACTAGAAATTGCAATTTGCTTTTTTTGGTCGTAAAGAGCATTGAATGTGTGAAAGAGCTCTTCTTGAGTTCTTTCCTTTCCTACTAAAAACTGGATGTCATCAATAATTAAATAGTCGACTCTCCGTATGTTTTCACGGAACTTGTCCACCGTGTTAACTTGAATGGAGTGTACCACCTGGTTTAAGAATTGCTCTGAAGTAATATATACAATGTTTTTGTTCCCCGACTTATTACATTCATGAGCAATTGCTTGTAATAAGTGGGTTTTACCCAAACCCACTCCTCCGTAAAGAAAGAGAGGGTTGTAAATAATTCCTAAATCACTAGTAATACTCTTACACCCAGCATAGGCGAGTTGATTATTACTACCAACAATAAAATTGTCAAAAGTATAGCGAGGGTTGAGGGGTAGAGAGTCAACACTTTCTGGATTGTTTAAGTAAGAGGACCTTTCGTATGTTGGAGTAAACTCTGTTTCAGGTGCTATGTTTTTTTCAACAGGCTCTTCGACAACAAAACTAAGGTTTTGAATATCCGGAAATCTTTTTTGAATTGCACCCAGAAACACAGGAAGAAAGGCATCCATTATTTTATTTCTCACAAATTCAGATACAACCGATATAACCATTGTGTTGGACTGAACAGCGTGAATTTTACTATCCCTTACCGCCAAATAGCTAGTTGGTACAAGCTCTTTTTTAATGTCTTTTAGTATGTCATTCCATTGACCGTTCAACTGTTGGTTCATAAAAAATCCTTTGCAAGTATAAAAAAATTATGTATCGTTGATATAAGTTATTGTACCGGAAATCCTTCGTTTATAAAGATAACCTAAGGCTTTTAAAAAAGTGTGACACAAGAAATTTTGAGAAAAAAAGCAACTAAACGAAAGAAAACATGGAAATCGCAATTTGTTGTTATATAATTTATCCAACTGATGAAATAACTTGATGACGTTGAAAGCTACGAGGTTTTTGTATGTTTTGGATTGCTTCCATAATTTGATTTTATGGTAGTCTATAGTATTTTTGACATACTTTGTGTTGTACGTTTTTTCCCTATTCGCGGAAGGGTAGAGGAAGCTGATAAAATCAAGCTTCTTCCGGTTAGAAAGCCCTTAACAGCGAAGATGAGAAAGGAGAACTGAGATGAAAAAAATATTCGCTTGGTTAGTCATCTCTTTAATGGCTGTTGCTCTGCTACAGATTCCTTTTAACAATGCTGTGAATACTACTACGGCTAATGAAGAATTAAACAAAGCTACCTTTATTGCTGTCAGGATTGTTCCTGTTAGATTCAATCGAGATGGACAGCAACTTGAAAACAAACTATTTCCTTGGCAACGATCCGGAGAAACGGTTTGGGGACGAGAAGGTTATGGTATGCCCAATTCTTTATTGGCTATAGAGAATGAAAACAATATACCAGCACTCTTGCCAAACACACAAGCAGAACCTCTATTCTGGGCCAAGTTCTACCTCGATGTTATCGCTGATGGTGGTAAGTCTCGATTTAGAGAACCTTGGTATGTGGTATATGATGATTGTGGTCAATTTTGGTTAGATCCAGACGGGTATTTTAATGACTCCCGTTATTTTGAACCTGCAGATCCTGCCAACCTAAACGGAAAATACCAAACCAATCTGTGTACGAACAACCCCAATGCTCTGGTTGATCCATCTACAGGAAACAACACGCAGGGACCATACATCCTAGACCCAGATAATCCTCGTTTTGACATGTTCCACGGACCAACGTTCATTGATCAAGACGGGAACACCTGTATTTATTTTTGGGATCGAAACAACACAAAGAGATATTTCCGAATGGGTTGGATTGACATGATTGACTTTCCTCTGGAACGAGGAGAAGGTTCCGTACCCCCCATTCGTCCCTCTGTTGTACAGGGTGAAAATTATGTCTCGACCAAATATATTGGAACTATGGATTGGGATGCTCAACAAGCATATTCTTTACTTGAGTTCCGATATTGGGGATTACCTGGCGACGCAGGATTTACCTTTGACGATACCCCCATTGTTCAACCCGACTATACCTCTGAACCAGACAAATCTTTCCGCTGGTATTACAACAGCGATATGG
>CAZOYI010000323.1:0-2246 GCA_964583965.1 uncultured Caldisericota bacterium | reverse complement strand
ACTCACAGATCGAAGGTTCAAGGTGGAAGAATAGAGGACATTTACCCTATAAGGTACTGGCCCGGGGAAAAGATCGGAGACCATCTTGAATTCCTGCTGAAATATGATGGGGTCAATCTGGGCTTGCTGTCTCGCATCTTCGAAAAAGCTTCTCAAGATGAACTCACCGAGTATATCAAATCCAAACCTACCGGGAAGTACACTCGAAGAATCTGGTTCTTCTATGAGTTTCTGACCGGAAAGCAACTGCCTGTTGATAACCTGACTTCTGGCAATTATGTCGATGCATTGGAGGCTAAAGATTACTACACCGTTCAGAACGGAGAAAAATCTTCACGTCACCGTATTGTAAACAATCTCCTTGGTCCCAAATCGTTTTGTCCTGTTGTGCGAAGAACCAAAAAACTTGTCAAACTGGATTCATCCGACTTGCGTAAAAGGTGTGAGGATATTGTCACTGCATATTCACCGGAACTGCTTCGCCGTGCTCTGAGTTACCTTTACAATAAGGAAACAAAGTCATCTTTTGAAATTGAGCACATTAAGCCTAACACTTCACGAACTGAAAAATTTATCGCATCGCTGGAACTTGCCGAAAAGGAAGACTTCTGTGAAAAGGAAAGGCTGATAGAACTTCAAAACCGCATCGTCGATCCGCGTTTCAAAGACAGTGACTATCGGGTGAGCCAGAATTATGTTGGCCAGACGGTTGCCTATCAAAAAGAGGTCATACATTTCATTTGTCCAAAACCTGATGACCTGAAAAGCCTCATGGAGGGATTAATCGATACCCATAAGCGTATGAAAGTTGGAAATGTATCTCCGGTCATTCATGCAGCGATCATCGCCTATGGATTTGTGTTCCTACATCCGTTTGTGGATGGGAATGGACGAATCCATCGATTTTTGATACACAACATTCTGTCGTTGCAGGAACTTGTGCCACCTGGTTTGATGTTCCCGGTTTCGGCTGTCATGCTAAAAAATCCAGCGGACTATGATGCATCGCTGGAAGCTTTCTCTCGACCATTGTTGCAACTCATCGATTATCGGTTGGATGAAATGGGTCAAATGACCGTCGAGAACGATACCTCATGCTGGTATCGATATATGGATATGACCACTCAGTCAGAAGCCTTGTACGAGTTTGTAACCAAAACGATCGAAGAAGAGCTTTTGGAAGAGCTTAGCTTTCTGGTCAATTACGACAATACCAAAAAGGCAATACAGGACATCATTGATATGCCCGACCGCCTAATCGACTTGTTCATTCAGTTGTGCCTGCAGAACAATGGCAGGCTTTCTGCAAAGAAACGAGCCACTCACTTTGACTTCCTGACCGATGAAGAACTATCTGGCATAGAGCAGGCAGTAAAGGACGGCTATAATCCCCCTGATTAGTCATCCGCCTTAATGATATCGAGTTTGGTATATGTCAAGATATCTTCCCAGCAGGGACTAGTGATACCTCTCATTCCTTGAGGGATCTCGTCAATTGTTTTGTTTTCCACGCTGGCAATGTACCGAAAATGTCCAAGGTGTCATTGGGCGGAAATGATTTTTTACATGTATAAAGCAGGAATTATTGTTGTTAAAATCTATTCAAATTCCTTGCGTTTCAACATCTGTAGATTAGAATATGGACATAATATAATGAGTATTGTTTTGTAGCAAAAGTACATACTGGCTGTATTTTGTGAGTTTATCGGTTAAAATGAATGATCCACTCTTGGTTTTGATCTGTAGTAAAAACCGCGTGTAACAATAAGAAAGGAAAGTTATCGTGAACAATATTGATTTTTGGAGTTTGTTTTTATCGTTCTTCTTCATTGGCTTTGGATTGGTTTTTTTGCACTATGCACGGGTATCTAATTTCAAAATCGCTTGTATTAGCATTTCGCTTGTTGGTTTAGGGAAACTTCTTCATACTCTCAATGTACTGCCGGAGATATGGTGGAGATATCTCTGCTTAGTTTTAACAGCGATTATGTTCATCTCATTATGCGTTGTTTGTTTTAAAAAAGAATAAAGATTTAGGTTGCATCCGGGGTGTTACTGAGTGGAAATGATTTGCATGGCTTTGGATTCAAGGGTTTTGCATTCCTCTAGTGCAGTGTGAAGTAGCTGGACTTCTTCAGATGAAATTAGAGCAGAAGGTATTGATGGAGGACTGAATGGAGCGATCTCTCTCATCTTTGCAAATAGATCTGCTACCTGTTGGTACAATTCAGCAATATTTTGCAGTG
>CAZOYI010000322.1:0-19100 GCA_964583965.1 uncultured Caldisericota bacterium | reverse complement strand
ACGACGGGACCGTGCATTCTGAGGCATGAAGGACTCGAACCTTCGACCCTCTGCTTAAAAGGCAGATGCTCTACCGACTGAGCTAATGCCCCACACCGGAAGTAGATTCTAGCATAGTACAAAAAAATGTCAACTAATAATTCTTGGCGTAGCTCCGAAATTTGGTAAATCGTTTGTCAAAAAGAAGGTTTACTGTGCCCGTAGGACCGTTACGATGCTTTGCAACAATCAATTTTACCTCTGGCATTTCGTTCGTGTCATCTTCTTGATTGGGGCTTGTATTGCGATGTAAAAACATAACTAAGTCTGCATCTTGTTCAATCGAACCAGACTCTCGTAAGTCGGATAGAATAGGTTTCTTATCCTGTCTTCTTTCAATATCTCGACTAAGCTGAGATAAAAGCAAAATAGGGATACGTAACTCTCGAGCAAGGTTTTTCATTTGCCTAGTGATTTTAGAAATTTCTTGCACTCGGTTTTCTACTCGCTCTTGGCTGTGCATAAGTTGAAGATAATCGATGATGATAATGAAATCTTTGTGCTCTGCTTGAAGTCGCCTTGCCTTGGAGCGAACATCAAGAACTGAGATATCTGGTGAATCATCAATAAAAATGGGTGTTTCATACAATACATTCACCGAATTCACAATTCTCTCTTGATCGCTATCGTTGAGAAGTTTTGGATTCCGAAATTTTTGTAAGTTGATTTCAGTGTGAGAAGAAAGCACTCTTTCGACAATTTGGATTTTAGACATTTCTAGGGAAAATAAAGCAACAGGAAAATCTTTTAATGCAATATTCACTGCAAAATTCATTGCTAGAGATGTTTTTCCTATTGAAGGACGAGCTGCAAGAATAATCAAATCAGATTTCTGAAATCCATTTGTCAATTCATCGAGGTCTCGATAATTTGTCATAACGCCAGTTTCGACTGTTTCAAGACTTTGGCTTTTTTCAATTTTTGTGAAAACTTCTGAAACAACTTCTCGAATAGGGATAAAATTGAGTGGTTTGATGCCTTCAGATATTTTCATAACCAAGGCTTCGGCTTGATCCATTAACTCATCTGCAGGGATTTGGGAGTTAAAATCTAAACCCAGGATTTCATTTCCCACTTTAATAATTTTTCGCTGAAGGGAACGGTCTAAAATGATTTCACTATAGTAATGAATGTTGACTGTAGCAGTAGTAGATTCGCTTAAAAAAAGAATGTACTCGGTTCCCCCAACTTTTTCTAGAAGATTCAAAGATCGTAATTCTTCTGGAAGAGTAACTATATCAATAGGAGAATTTTTGGAAAAAAGGAAAAGAATACATTTGAAAATAATACTATGAGCTGGATCATAAAAATCATCAGGCTGCAGCATTCCTTGAATTTTGAGGAATGCTTCCCGATCTTTGAGAATAGATCCCAGTACGGCCTGTTCAGCATCTAGGGAATGAGGAGGAGTGCTCGTTGGCATTATTCCTCCTCAATAGGTTTTATCTCTACTTTTACTTTTGCAATGACTTCAGGATACAGCTTTATAGAAAAATAATGTTTTCCACAAGTCTTTATGTGGCCATCAAGAACAATTTTCTTTTTGTCTATATCCAATTTTAAGTCTTTGTTTATTTGTTTTGCTAGTACATCTGCTGTTACAGACCCAAACAATTTTCCTTCTTTGCCAGCTTTTTCAAGTAATACCATGGAATACTCTTTTTCTATTTTGTTTTTCATTTCCATTGCTTCTTGCTTAGCATTTGCTTTTTTACGCAACATCTGATCATGCTTCTGCTGCCATTCTTTTAAAGCACCCGGCGTCATTGGTTCTGCAAGTGATTTTCGAAACAGGAAATTTCTTGCATAGCCCTCAGAAACTTCGACAATGTCACCTTTCTTGCCAATATCATTTACGTCTTGAACTAACAGAACACGAATTGATTTCATCGTCGTACGAATGGGAGTAAAGCAATCTCTCGGGATCGTTTAATAGCTAATGCTACTTTTCTTTGATGTTTTGCACAAGTTCCAGTGATACGACGACTTAAAATTCTACCTTTTTCATTGATAAATCTACTCAATAAATCGGCATTTTTGTAATCAATTCTTGCTTGTTTGTTCACGCAAAAATAACAAACTTTTTTTCTTGGTCGTATAAATCTTCTTTTTCTTCTTGGTCTTTGATCCATGAAAATCTCCTTATATGACGTTGTCTAAATCTTCTGAAAAATCGTATGCTTCAATTTCTTCTTCCTGAGGAAGTCCATCTTCACCACTTTGTGAATCTGGGTACACATCGTCTGATTGATTCTGTGAATAGTCTTCAGAAGAAGAACGATTTTGTTTTCTGGAAAGCATCTGAAGGTTTTGAGCTACAATATCTGTATACCATTGTACAGCATCATTCTTTTCATATCGCTTGATCTGCAATCGACCTTCAACATAAATAAGATCGCCTTTATGATACCCTTCACTAACTTTTTTAGCATTGTATCCCCAGCAAGTGATTTTCACAAAAAGGGTATCCTCAACCCATTCTTCACCTTGCTTTCTATTCTGACTAACTGCTAATCTGAAATCGGTCACTTGGGCACCATTAGGGATAAATCGAGAATCAGGGTCAGTTGCTAAACGTCCAATTAACATGATTTTATTCAGCATTTTATCCTTCCTTCGTTTCTTCCGATTCAACCGTTTCAATGGGAATGTTATCTATTGAAACTTTCTGTTCTTCAACATTCACAACGGTTACCTCTTTATCTACTTCAGTAGATTCTTCGGTTGGAGTTTCTTCTACCGAAGCAGCTCTAACTTGATCACTGGAATCATCAGAACTTCTGGGAGTTCGGTGATCTGTGTTTCGGTTGTAACTCCTTCTGGGTTGAGGCATTGCTGTCACGGAGTCATCACGTAAGAAAACACGGAATCGGAAAATAAGATCGGTGATTCGTGCGATTCTTTTTAGCTCTAAAGGTACATCGGTTTTCGCATCAAAAGTAATTAGATAATAAAAACCTTCTGTTTTTTTGAAAATGGGATAAGCAAATCTTTTCTTGCCCCATTCAAAAACTTCCTTTATCTCTCCGTCAGCAGATATAACATCTTTAATTTTAGTTAAAACCGTACTTATTTCTTCGGTGGAAGAACTTGGATCAAAAATAACAACAGCTTCATATTTGTTCATTAAAGCCTCCCTATGGTCAGATTGGTTTTGATTTGTGCTTGAATCAAAACAGGGCAAATATCTATTCTATTTTATTTTTTTTAGACTTCAAGTAAAAAGTTTAATTGGGATAGAGTTTGTCTCATATATTTGAAACTCGCGATGGACACAACTCTCTAATATTACATTCATTGCACAAAGGTTTTCTTGCCTTACATATTTCTCGACCATGATGAATCAATAATATAGATATGGTTTCCCATTTATCAGATGGAAAGATATCCATTAAAACTTTTTCAATATCTTCAGGGATCATGGCAGAATTTGCCCACCCCAATCGTTTACTTACGCGTGAAACGTGTGTGTCAACGGCAACTCCTTGTGCTTTATGAAATGCCTGAGCCAATACAACATTGGCAGTTTTCCTTCCAACACCTTTAAGAGTAATAAGCTCTTCCATGCTAGAAGGTACAACTCCTTGAAAATTAGCTTCAATTAGTACTCCATTCTCATGCAACCGTTGTGCTTTGGTGTGAAAATAATTCACAGATTGGATATACTGTTCAATTTGATTAGGTGTAGTCAATGATGCATGTTTTGGAGTAGGTAAAAAACGAAAGAGTGCAGGTGTTACTTGGTTCACTCTTTGATCTGTACACTGCGCAGAAAGAATGGTTGCTATTAAAAGTTCCCAAGGATTTGAAAAATGGAGAAATGGTTTGACTTCGTATTGAATTGTTAAAAACGATAATACTTTTTCAGCAATTGGTACTTTTTTCTTTTTTTTCATGCTATCATATTATACGGTTAAGTCTATGATCTGGAAGATATGATTGAACTTGAAAGACAAACCTTTCATGGTAAAATTAGCTTTTGATGGAATAATTTTGTACGATTTGCGAACAAATTCGCATCATATACAGGAGGTATTGATATGCAAACAACTTATAAAGGACATAGAAGAAAACGTTTTAGAGTTCATGGTTTTCTTCATAGAATGAGAACCCATAACGGAATAAATGTTATCCGAAGACGGAGAGCAAAAGGTCGTAAAAGACTAACTGTCTAGTTTATATGCATGACATTGCTTCGTAAACGATTGAAAACAAAGGCTTTTCAGTCTTTGTTTTCAACTGGTTTTTTTGTTCCTGGGCGTCATTTATCTATCATCGTAAAACCGAGTTCCTCTTTGGAGGGAAGATTTGGAGTTACTATGAAAAGAAAGAAAAGAAATGCCGTGGAGAGAAACCATATACGAAGACGATTGAAAGAGGCTTTTTTATTGATTCAAAATCAAGTTTCCTCTGCAGTTGATCTAGTTATTATTGGTACAGAATCCACTCAATTTCTTTCTTTGCAGAAAATTGGTGAGGAAGTTGTATACTTGCTTCAAAAAGCGAAGAAAAGAGGATATATTTGAAACATATCCTCATCTTTCTAATTCGTTTGTATCAAATCGTTTTATCTCCCCTAAAACCTTATCCCACTTGTCGTTACACTCCTACGTGCTCTGAATATTCTATTCAGGCTATACGAAAACATGGACCCTGGCATGGGCTCTGGTTGGCTATCAAGCGTGTTTCACGTTGTCACCCTTTTCATCCTGGGGGTTATGATCCTGTTCCATAGAAAGGTACGTTTATGAAAAAATATCGAGCAAAATGGTCTCTTTTCATACTTATTATGATCACCTGCGTCTCTATTGTTGGTTTCTCTGGTTGCATTCCAGGCATGGGGGGTAGTAAAGAACCCTCTCAGCCTAATGTAACTGCCCAAGGCATGGATCCAAACCATCCAATTGCAATGTCGGTCAGTGCAATGGGAAAAGAAGGTGAAGTTGCTTCTATTACGATTAAAGTAGAAAATCTGGGAGCCCTGATCAACAACCTACACGTTTCTATTGGCGGACTAGAGAATCCAGATGAAATCTCTCCTTTTATTATTATGGAAGATATGCCTGACTTGTCCATGAAATCCCAAAAACTTGCCGATAACCTTCCTGCAGGAGAAGCAGCGCAAACTACATTTATTTTTGAATGTCCAGAGGGCACTCCCGATGGTCAATATAACTTGGAAATGACTGTAACATATTCTGATCTCAGTGGTGAAGAATATTCTGTTACTGATGTCTTTTATGTTAAGATTGATCGTCCTTGGTATTATTTCATCACCATAGCGATGAGACGCATTTTGGATTTCCTTTCTGGAGAATCTGCTGGTTGGTACGGACTCGGAATCATTTTGTTTACCCTCATCCTTAAGCTTCTTCTTTGGCCTGTTGCAAAAACAACAATGAAAAGTCAAGAACAAATGTCCAAGATTCAACCCAAAATTAACGAAATTAATAAAAAATACAAAGACAACCCCGAACGAAAAAATGAGTTAATAATGGATTTGTACAAACAAGAAAATATAAATCCAATGTCAGGTTGTCTTCCAATGTTACCTCAACTTGTTGTCCTGTGGGTGCTATATACTGCCCTTCAGGGATATATTCCTCTTTACAGAGCAAGTTTTTTATGGTGTCCCAGTCTAGGTATGCCCGATCCGTACTATATATTCCCTATCTTAGCTGGTGTCAGTACCTTCCTTCAGAGTTACACTGGACCACAAGGTAAAGACCCGCAAACAAAATCTATGATGTATATGATGCCGATTTTCTTCTTTATTATCATGATGCGATTCCCAGCTGCTTTATCTATGTTTTGGACTGTATATGGATTGTTCTCCTGGGGACAGCAAGCATTTATGAATGCACAAAAGAAGAAAAAAGTCACCACAGAAGGTCCTGTTGAATTGAAATAAATGAGGCTTTTATGCAAACAATTTCTACGCATCAATTTCGTAATGAATTAAAAGATTTCGTGTTCAGAATTTTTGATCAACTTGGTGAAAATCCTTATGTTCAGGTTTTTAGTGAACCCTTTGGTTTATTGGTAGAGATTGATATTCAGAACCCTTCTCGATATATTGGTAATCAAGGAGAAGGACTAGGTCTTATCCAGCATTTAATCAAAACATGTTTTGGTACCAAATATCACCCCCTCCCTCAGTTCATGGTCGATATCGGTGAATACAAGCGAAAACAAATCTCCATACTCAAAAATATTGCTGTAAGCAACGCAATTAAAGTTAGAAAAACAGGTAAATCCATTGAATTGTCTCCGATGAGTCCTTTTGCAAGACGTATTATTCACCTTACACTGAAAGACCATCCCCATTGCACAACTCATTCAATTGGAGAAGGAGAACAAAGAAGGATTGTTATCGATCTGAAAGGATAAGTATGCGAGACCCTGTTGTTGCTATAGCCACGCCACTTGGAGAGTCTGCAATTGCAGCTATCAGGGTTACGGGTGATGATTGTCTTTCGATGATACAGACTCTAATCACTGGTTTTACTCCTATACCTAGAAAAACCTCACATATTGTCCTTCGAGATCCAGAAGATTCTGCTCCATTGGACGATGTAATCGTTATATATTACAAGTCTCCTGCTAGTTATACCGGTGAGGATATGATTGAAATTTTCTGCCATGGAGGCACTGTTTCCGTTCAGACGATATATGAAAAACTTCTCCAAATAGGCTTTAAACCCGCCCCCCCTGGTGAATTTACAAAAAGAGCTGTTTTGCATGGCAAAATGGATATCTTTCAAGCAGAATCCGTTGAACAGATTGTACGTGCTAAATCAAAAGAAGAAGTTGAGTTGTCCGTTCAAACACTCGAAGGCAAACTTACCAGAACATTCCATGAAATATTAGAACGTGCATCTTCTATTCAGGTGAAAATTGAAGCGAGGATTAGTTTTCCCGATGATGTAGAAGAAGATGATCAAGAGATATTTTCTGATATTGACCGTCTAGCTAAAATCATTGAACATCACTTGTACACATTCATCTATATTCAAAAGGTTCAAAAAGGTTTCTCCATCACCCTAATGGGTAGAACCAATGTTGGAAAATCTACCCTGTTCAACACACTTGTCGGATATGACCGAACTTTAGTTTCTCCATATCCTTCCACCACCCACGATTACGTATCTGAAGAAATACTCTGGGATGGATATTCAATTCATCTATATGACACTGCGGGTTACATAGCAGATGCTACCCAACCTTTGGATATAATTTTCAACGAAAGAATGCAGTCACTTTTTGATTCATCTTTCCTTCTTGTCTATATCCTAGATACCGTAGATTTTCGCAAAGATGACCTGCGCTTAATTGATCAATACAAGAGATCAAATATGATATTGGTCGTAAATAAAACGGATGTTTCATCTCCAGACCCAACCTGGATCAAACAATTACCATCTCATTTACCGATAATAGAAATATCAGCAAAAAACAAAACTGGAATTGACGAGTTGATTCGATATATTACGCACAAGATAAAAGAATCATTGGGTGCCACCCCTGAGTATTATATCAATCAAAGGCAGCATTTTGTCTTGCAACAGATTAACTCAATTTTACAACCTCTTAATTCAACGCCAAAACCTTTTTTTGATCAAATTGCTGAAGATTTTCAAGAAATTGTGTATATACTAAAAGAAGAATTAAATGTATCCCATAATCCAAAACTATTGGAAGAAATTTTCTCCCATTTTTGTATTGGCAAATAGAAAGGAGTTATAATGGAAGAAACATTCGAAGATTTAGTTGAAAAAGCAAAAAGTGAAGAAAAACATAAAAACTATCAGCAAGCTATTATCGATTTAGAAAAGGCTCGAGTATTTGATGAGAACAATAAAGAGGTTAATCTTTCTCTTTCTCGCTTATATATGATCGTTGGAAAACCTGTACAAGGTTTGGAAATCATTCTTCACAAAGAAGGCTATGAAAAAGATCCTGACTATCTTCTTCAGCTTTCAAACATATATTTAACTCTTCAGCGATTCCAGGAAGCTGAGAATCTTCTTTTGCAGGCATTGGATATTCATAAAACTGCTCCTTTGTACAACAATCTAGCGGTTGTCATGATGCGTCTTAATAAAGGGGAACAGGCTGTTATGTATTTATATGAATCACTTCAAATAAACGATACAAATCCCAACACATACTTCAACTTAGCAACGTATTATGAAACAAAAAAGGATTTTACCAAATCGAAACAAGTTTTAGAAAAAGCTCGATCAAAATGTGAAACTGCCGAAATTGATGACCGCTTAATTCGTGTCCTTTTGCGTTTGCAAAACTACCAAGAAGCCGATAAAACTGCACAAGAAGCCCTGCAGCGTTTTCCTGATGCAGTCGCATTACTTATCGCAAGAGCTCATATCCTTATGCAGCAGGGTAAATATGAAGAAGCATTAATGTGGATCACAGATTGCAGCACCAGACAGATTGTCTCTACGCAAATGGAACAAACTTTCTTGGATCTTAAGTCAGAAGCACTTTTACGCCTATCTAGATTTGATGAAGCATTAGCTGTTGTTCAGCATATTTTACAAAACCCAAAACACAATCCTTTATACCATTTGAAAAAGGCAAACATTCACCTATTCAAGAGAGAACACCGGCAAGCTATACAGATTCTCACTGAATTTCTAAAACATTCTGAATATCCCCCCAATTTACGTCAGGACGCTATAGTTATGCTTCGAGATATAGAAATTTTAAATTGGCAGAAGCTGACTGAATTTTTATATATGGATCCGGGCTTACACAATGAGCTCATAGAAAATCCTCTTCAAGCCATTGAAAAAAGAGGGATTATTCTTCCTCTGAACAACATACAACGAGTGACAGAGGATATTCGCAAACAGCGAGGTGGTTATGCAACTTCTCAACAAGGAGTAAGTTAATGAATCCCAGTTCAGATTTTATCCAGTGCAGTTTTTCATTGTTACCCCTGGGAATAGTAGACTATGGATCCATCATAAAAAACTGTATACAAGAACTGTCCTCTTCTCAACTAGAAGTAACCTTTGGAACTATGAGTACTATTATTGCAGGCCCAGAAGAATTGGTTTTTCAAACCATTCACAATCTTTTTCAATATGCTACACAACAACACCCTAAAATTGTTTTAAACCTGACGATCAGCAATTGTTGCCCGAAAAAATGAAAATAGACTGGTTTCATAGCTATTTTAATGAATCGTATGGAAGCATCATTTTAGATTCCATTCAACCAGCATATACAAAGAACCAAGTACAATTCATTGAAGAAGCTTTGCAACCTAAACCAGGAGCTTCAATCCTAGACCTTTTTTGTGGCAAAGGAAGACATGCACTACTATTAGCACAAAAAGGCTACAATGTGACTGCAATTGATTTTGTACCATCATTTATTCAAGAACTAAAAGACACAGTAAAGCTGGAATATTGTTCGGTAGATGCCATATGTATGGATGCTCGGGATATTCAGTTTCGAAATCGATTTGACCATATCGTGGTACTGTTCACTTCTTTCGGGTATTTCTCTGATGAAGAAAATACTAGCCTACTGGCATCGATTCGGACTTCATTAAAATCCGGTGGAACTTGCATGATTGATGTCGAAAATCGTGACTATCTCTTACGGTTTTTTTGCAAAGAGAAGTGGAGAAAAAAGGAATACGGATGGCTACTGGAACGTAACACATTTTACCAACGAACATCTCGTCAGAGAACAGTAAGGATCATCGTTGATCAACAGGGGAATTCTAGTGCATCTGAAAGAATTGTTCGATTGTATTCAGAGCATGAAATTCTTTCTCTTGGAAAACAGGTTGGCTTCAAAACTGTTAAAGTATACGGCGATTATGACGGAAGCATTAGCAAATCCTTGTCTCCCAGGATCATTGCTATTTTCAAAAAATGAACCTTTTTATGGAAACCAAACATTGATTTCTCTTTGGCTTGAAGTAGGACTATCACTAACATGAATCATGTTTTTAATTGGTCTTTGCTGCAAATCTGCAATCTCAAATGAATCGGTAGAATAGTCACCTCGGATTGTCCCTACTTCAGATGAAGTAGGCTCGGTGTTACCTGCCATTTTCCTCATACAAGCAATTGCATTTGGACCCTGAACAATGATGGCAATTACCTTTTTTTCTTTAAAGTACTGTATCAAAGAAGCACGCACTTTTTTGCCAATAGTGAGTGGATCATCCGATATCATGATTCCGTTTGCTTTGAATTTTTGAATTTTTTTTATTCCAACGCTTTTTAACCACAATGGATCATCAGGATAATGCTTACCAATGCTTTCTTCGGTGACCTTTATCATCTTCATATCATTAATCTGTAATCCTGCTCGTTCAATACGCGTGATAATCTCGCCAATACGTAATTTTTCAATACAATCAGGCTTTAAAAGCAACAAACACTTTTCTTCGAATAGGTTCATTCATTCCTCCATTTTGTGTCGGTTTATTTCAAATTTCTAGTGGACTCTATTACAATCATACATCTTTTTTTCCCATCATCTTTTTTAAAAATAACTGGATAGCTTGCTTTAAATATCAAAAAAATTCTTGGATGTAGAACAACTTTTTCCTATACTAAGGTAAAGTGCGTTTCATGGAGGAGATGGAATGGATGCATATGATGTTACAGAAATTTTGTTAATTGAAGACAATCCAGATGATATTGAGTTAACTATACGAGCATTTCAAAAAAACAACCTTGCCAATCATATTACCGTTCTTTCAGATGGAGAAAAAGCTTTAGAATACATCTTCCCAAATGAGCGTTCAAAACAAAATACAATTACACAAAATCTGCGATTGATTTTATTGGATCTAAAGTTACCCAAAGTTGATGGTTTGGAAATTCTTAAAAAAGTAAAAAGCAATCCTTTAACATCCTTTATTCCAGTGATAGTTCTTACTTCTTCAGACCTAGATAAGGATATGATTGAATCCTATCGTTTAGGTGTGAATAGCTATATCACAAAACCAGTAGATTTTTTAAAATTTTCTCAATCCATCCAAGAAATAGGCACGTATTGGCTTCTTTTAAATCGGGTTCCTAAAGAATATCAACCATGAAAACGTACAGCAATGGAGGATAGATTGTAGTCATGAAAATATTTCTTGAGATTCTTTTTAATATTGGAACAATCACCAGCTTTGGTGTTATCTCCATATTAATCAGCTACAACCAATCGATTCATCGAAGAATGCCCATTGTACACGGTCTTATCTATGGTGCAGGTGCTGTTATCGGCATGTTGCATCCCGTTGTATTTAAACCAGGTGTCATTTTTGATGGTCGATCTATCCTTATTAGCATTGCAGGTCTTTTTTTCGGTCCAATCGCTGCTTTTATCGCCGCTTCCATGGCTATTCTCTTGCGTCTATACCAGGGAGGATCGGGCATTTGGATGGGGTGTTTGTCATCCATTATTGCAGCCTTCATTGGTTCCCTTTATTACCTACGATATACCGTAAAAAACAAAAGTCTAAGCACAAATCAAATCTACTTTTTTGGGATATGGGTTCATGCTTTCCTTTTAATGGGGACTTTGACTCTACCAAAAGAGATCATTTTAGAAACCATTTATTACATTGGCCCCTCCATGATGATTATATATCCTTTAGCAACGGTGCTACTAGGAAAGATTGTAGCCTTAGTTCTTTCTAAAAATCAAATGATGAAAGATTTGCAAAAAAGTGAGTCTCTACTCAAATCCTCCCAGAGGCTAACAAAAGCGGGAGGCTGGGAGTGGGATCCAAATCAAAAAACGATGTATTGGACAGAAGAAACTTTTCGTATCCATGGTTTACACCCCGACACTGAAATGCAAAACACAAGAGAATTGGTAGAAAAAAGCATCTCTTGTTATTACCCCTCTGATCGGAAGAAAATTATAGATGCATTCGATCAATGTTCATCTAAGGGTACATCCTACAATATGGTTCTGCCCTTTCTTAGTGATGATGATAAAAAGAAATGGATACGTACCACCGCAAAAGCAAGTTTGAATGAAGAGGGTTCCATTGATAAAGTGATTGGCAATCTAATTGACATCACCGATCAGGTAGCAAATGAAAAAAGGATTGAAGAAGCAAAAAAGAAATATCAAGATTTATTCTCAAACATGCTCGAAGGCTTCGCCTACCATCAAATCGTGTTAGACAGCCACGGAAAACCGATAGATTACATCTTTTTAGAAGTGAATCAGGCAATGCAAAGGTTTACTGGTTTGCAAGCAAAAGATATTATCGGCAAAAAAGTGTCATCAATACTACCCGGTATACAAGAAGATGAAATCAAGTGGATAGAGATTTATGGAGAGGTAGCTCTCACGGGAAAAAGCATCTCCTTTGAAGCATATTCGTCACCTCTAGGAAGATGGTTTTCCGTATCTGCCTATTCTTTCGAAAAAGACTTCTTTGCCACCGTTTTTAATGACATCACTTCACAAAAACAAGCCAAAATTCAACTGCAGCAGCTAAATCAAGAACTAGATGAAAAAGTAAAACAACGAACAAGAGACTTAGAAAAAACCAATGCTTCATTAGAAGCATTTTCATATTCTGTCTCTCATGACCTTCGAGCCCCATTAAGAGCCATACAGGGCTTTTCCAATATCTTACTGGAAGACTATTCAAATACCCTTCCTGAAGATGCTTTACGACTTTTAGGAATTATTCAAGACAACACGAAAAAAATGGACCAACTGATCAAGGGTTTATTGCATATCTCAAAAGTATCCAAAAGTTCTCTACAAAAAATTCCACTAAATATGCAGGAGATCGTAAAGGAGTGTATCCAGGAGATTATTCCTCTTGAAAAACAAGATACCATTTCAATTCATCTGCATCCATTGCCCAACGCTAGCGGTGATATGGTTTTAATTCGACAAGTTTGGTGGAATCTAATTGAAAACGCACTAAAATTTACTTCCAAACATCCCCGACCCATCATTATCATTGAAGGAAAACAAATGGATGCGACTGTTGAGTATACGATTAAAGACAATGGTGTTGGCTTTAATGAAGAATACAAAGAAAAGTTGTTTACTATTTTTAAAAGATTACACTCTTATAACGAGTTTCCCGGCACTGGCATTGGGTTAGCTCTTGCGAAGCAAATTGTACAGAAACATGGTGGAAGCATATGTGCAAAAGGAAGGGTAAACGAGGGAGCTGAATTTACTTTTTCTCTACCCCATGAGAATTAGTGGTATCAACGGTGGATTACTATTCACCTAGGGGTTTGTAAGACAAATAAAAAGAAAAAACACTTCCTTCTCCAGGATTTGACTCAACAAAGAAATTTGTGTCATGATGCAATAGGATTTTTTTACATATCGGCAACCCTAGCCCACTTCCTTCTGTCTTTTTCATACCTTCCTGCGTAACTTGGAAAAAGGGTATGGGTAGTTTTTGGATACTATCTTTATCAATTCCAATGCCCGTATCCTTTACAGATACTTTCACTTTTTGGGCCGTTTCCATTTTTTCGGTTGATACAGTAATAGAACCCTGTTCGGTAAATTTGAATGCATTGTCTACTAAATTCATAACGACCTGAGAGATTTTTTCAGAATCCATATACACAAGAGGCAGATCTTCTTCAAGCTGAAGTTGAAAATCAATCTCCTTGTTTTTTGTAATCATTTGAAAGTCTTTCAATACAAGTTGAATCACGTTATTTATAGAGTCATATTTTTTGTGAAAAAACATCTGATACGAATTCAGCTTTTGAAAGTCCAACATATTCTGGATTAAAGTTGTAAGACGATCAGTATTGCGCAAAGCGATATTAAAAAGAGACGATTGATTTTCATCAAGGAATTGTGAAAAAGTTTCTTTTATCAAGGACATTGATTGTTTAATTGAAGTTAAGGGAGTTCTCATTTCGTGAGAAACAGCATTGATAAATTCAGTTTTTGCGCGGTCTACTTGCTTTCTTTCAGTTATATCTTGCACTTGAAGAATATATTCATGGGTGTCTTTCTCGGGAGCAATTTGGATTTTCTTACACATAATATCCAAATCCAAAAGATCATCACTAGGTGAATGCAGGTCTGACAAATAGTGCCAATTCATTATATCTATTCTTTTTTCGGTATGGACAAATCCATTTAGCATTAGATCTTCTAGTTCTTTTTTAGTAAAACGGAATAAAGAAAAGCACTGTAGGTTTTCTGGTTCTTCTGATATCTTCAATCCCAGAAGTCTCTTCAATGATCGGTTGGATTCAATATACAATCCATTTGCATTACACCGTATTGTAGAAATCGGTGAAAGTTCCAAAATGTTACGAAGCTGTTCTTTCCTTTGGAATAAATCTTGATCCGCTTCTTTTTGTTTCACCCATTTCCAAATGGAATCAAACATGAGAGTTGCTTGTTTAAGATCTGCTGTTGTATATGATTCAAGTCTTTCACCTACAGCCAGCAAAGCCCATATTCCCCCTGGTTCAACAATAGGAATGATCAACAATTGCTGAAGGGTATTCTTTGCATGTGCAGACTCTTTTACTGGAGACGGAAAAGAGAAAGAATCTAACTGAAAAGGTTCTTCCTGTTGTTTGGCTACATTACATAAATCATGAAAGAAAAAAGGAGGAGGGTTCTGAAAATCAAGGATATGGTAATCCTTTACGATATTTTCAGAGTAACACAAAAGCTCAACTTTCTCTTTGTCTTCGCAAAAGCGGATAAGGAAACCCACTCGGCTTTGTGTCACCTCGATAACTTCTGATAAAGACTGATCTAAAAACTCTTGTACCGATTTTGTTTTCATCTGTACAAGCTTTAAAAGACTCTCAAGTCGGTTTTGTTGTTTGAGCAAATCTTCGATCGCTTCTATTTTTTCATACGCAACCGAGGATTGTTTAATGATGATCTCGACCAGTTTCGTTTTCGTTTCTTCCAGGGGGTCTTTTTGCATAATGGTTATGCCCCCTTTGTACTGATTGTTCGAACTCAATCCAATATGGTAGATGAACGTTATGGATAATTTTTTCTCAATTATTTGACATGTTGTTTCCGGAAATACACGGTTCATAAAGGTATACAACCCATTTTTAATGTGAATCAATCTTCCCTGATTGTAGATCATGTCTCTCAATACTTCTTTCCCCAAAGGTATTTTAAAATTAGAAGTATTGATAGAAAAAGTTTTCTGAAGCCATGTGAAAAAAGGTTGGATTCCGAATACATCAACCAAATATCCTACACTAACACCATGATGCATATCTGTTTTGGAAAGAGCTACTATAGAAGTAGGGAGGATTTTTGTAATACTCTCAAACAATATTCTTTGCACTTTTTCGATCGTATTTGCCAATAGCAACTCATGACTGGCTTCCAGTAAATGCTGCTGATCAGAGTAATAGGTTTCTTCTCTTTGTCGAAGGTTCAATTCTTGGATTCTAGTCTTACGTAATTCCAAAGCATTGACAACAGAGGGTCCCAGCCTTTTTATGTGCTCCTTGATAATGTAGTCCGTTGCCCCTCGTTTCATGCACTCTACGGCAACATCCTCATTTATTGAGCCAGTGCAAAGAATAAAAGGAGTGATGCTACTTTTTTCTATTGTGCACTGTAATGCAGTTAATCCGTCAAATTTGGGCATCGAATAATCTGACACAATAACATGGGGCTGAAAGGTTTCAAGTGCCTCTATAAAAGATTCCTTTCTAAAAACAACTTGAAAAACACTGTCTGGTACGATACTACGAATTTCTCTTTTATTGAGTTCTGCATCAATTTCGACATCCTCTACCAGCAATATACGAACCGGACCAGATTGTTTATCATCCATAAGAACCCCCCTGTAATGACAGTGCAACATCAGGTCAGAGTAATCTACGTTTGTAGAATTCATAGTGAAATCTACAACAGATGTGGTATTTATTATAAAGAAATGCGAAAGATGTGAACAGGGGCAGCCAAAGTTTTTTCAAACTTTATCCAATCATACTTCCAATATACTGGAAAACAATTGACGCGAGAGTGGAAAAAAGTATACTCAATTTAAAGCTGTAAGAGGTTTTTATCACAAGGAGAATCAACTATGGCGGATCTCTCTCTTGATCAACGGCATCTTCAGGATAAACGGCTCATCTCATTTTTGAAAGCTCTCCGCACTATTCAGAAACTTGTATCAACCGCAAAAGATAAAAACGAGTTTCTTCAAAAAACCTGCGATAGTTTAACTCAATATCCTGGATACATGCATGCAGGGATTGTTTTATTGCATCATGGACAAATTGTTTCCATCCACAGTTCAAGTTTGAACCCTGCATTTTCTTATCAAAAAGACAAAAACAACTGGGTTCTTCCACAGTGTATTCTAGATGCGCTTCAAAAAAAGAAAACAATCATTGTGGCAACTCCTGCAATGGAATGCCCCCAATGTCCCTTTTCTAAACTTTACAAGGATCAGGTTGGTTGTGTACAAATGCTTGCGTACCAGGGAGAACTAATAGGCGTGCTTCATATATCTGCTCCTTCGTCTACATTTGAGGAAGAGGATGAAAGAAAACTATTTCATGAATTGGTAAATGATATCACATTTGCACTTCATCAAATGGATCTTTCTCAACACCTTAAAGAAACTCACGAAAAATATACTTCCATTTTCAAAGGAAGTCGCGATGGTTTTGTTATGGTGAATCTCCAAGGGAAAATCATTGACGCAAACAATGCATACTGTCAACTTTTGGGATATTCACTAGAAGAATTGAAACAATTACAAAGTTTTTATGACATCACTCCTACATCCTGGCACAAAAGAGAAAAAGAAATAATCTGGGAAAAGGGTCTTATGGAAAGAGGAGAATCGGGTCTTTATGAAAAGGAATATATCCATAAAGATGGTCATGTTTTTCCAGTCGAATTACAAGCATACGCTGTTGGTACCCCTCCAGACCAGATCGAGTATTTGTGGGCATCCGTACGTGATGTTTCGGAAAAGAAAAGAATAGAAAGAGAACTTTTAAGGAGTGTTCGGCGACTTGAGTCCATTATAAATATTTTACAATATTCCTACAAAGACTTGCAGGATTTTCTTGATTATGCCCTTGATCAAGCAGTCCAACTGACGAACAGTAAACTTGGTTACCTTTATCTATATAATGAGCAAACAAGAGTATTTCAAATAAACTCATGGTCTAAAAAAGTGTTTAAAGCGTGTTCCGTAGTAGATCCTCCAAAAGAGTACAAACTTGAAACCACCGGAATATGGGGAGAAGCCGTCAGACAAAGAAAACCAATACTAATTAATGATTACAAAGCCCCCCATCTACTAAAAAAGGGTTTGCCCAAAGGTCATGTTCCTCTCCATCGGTTTCTTACCATCCCGATATTTCATCAAAATTCCATTAAGGCTGTTGTTGGGGTTGCAAACAAAGAGAGTGACTACAATTCAACAGATAGCTTAGAATTAACCTTAATGATGGATGCGGTCTGGAAAACTGTAGAGTCCATTTCCAGCGAAGATGCTTTACTAGAAAGCAAGAACACCCTTCGTAGCTACATCGATAATGCACCTTATGGCATTTTTGTAGTAAATGAAAAAGGTGAATATGTAGATGTCAATCTCGAAGCATCCAACATCACTGGTTACAGCATAGATGAACTTCTAAAAATGAGTATTCAGAGTTTTGTCGACCCAGAGTATCTTCAGGGGGGATTAGAACACTTTAGCAAAGTCAATAGTGATGGATATGCCACGGGAGAGTACATGTTTGTACACAAAAATGGAACAAGTCGATGGATGCATATCTCTGCCACAAAGCTATCCAATAGTAAATTTATTGGATTTATGTACGATGTCACTGATCAAAAAAAGAACAAAGAGTATATTACATTACTTAGTAACATGCTAGATATTTCTCCAGCATCAATAACGATCCACAATGAAAAGGGTCAATTCTTGTATATCAATGAGAAAACTCTACAAATCCATGGTTTCTCTTCCAAAGAAGAATTCATGCAAATCAATCTGCACCAGCTGGATGTACCAGAAAGTGAAGAAAAAATACTGGAAAGAATGCAGACCATTGCTGAAAAGGGAGAAGCACAGTTTGAAGTAGAACACTATCGGAAAGATGGCTCTCGGTTTCCTTTAGAAATCATTACGAAAAAGATACTCTGGGACAATCAAACTGCCATTCTCAGCATTGCAGTAGACATAACAAGTCGTAAGCAGATTGAAAATGAACTTCACACCTACCAAGTTTATTTAGAAGAATTAGTAAAACAGCGAACAGAAGAGTTAGAATCTCTGAATCAGGAACTTGAATCCTTTGCCTATTCGGTAGCCCATGATCTGCGAACCCCTTTACGCAGCATAGCTGGATTTAGCCAAATTCTCCTAGAAGATTACCAGAATCAGCTAGACCTAGAAGGAAAGAAATATCTTGGAAAAATTCAAAAGTCCACAAAAAAAATGGGTCAACTGATTGATGATTTGCTAATTCTTGCACGCGTCTCCAGGCACGACATCAAACACGAAGAGGTTGATTTAAGTAGTTTAGCTCGAAAGGTTTTGCATGGAATCCAAGAAATCCATCCTTCAAGAAAGAGTCAAATAAGCATTCAGAAATCGATGTTCGGTAAAGGGGATTCGCATTTATTGAGCATAGCTCTTGAAAACATATTGGGCAATGCTTGGAAGTTTACTAAACAAAATGCTATAACCAGCATTGAATTTGGTTGTCTTCCAAATCACCAATGTAAAGTTCCCGCTAAAGATTGTCCGAAAGCAAAAACAGTCTTCTATATCCATGACAACGGAGTAGGGTTTGACATGCGCTACGCCAATAAGCTATTTTTGCCTTTTCAGCGACTGCATTCGGATGATTCATTCTCGGGAACCGGTATCGGTTTAGCAACCGTTTATCGGATTATACAAAGACATCATGGTCGAATTTGGGCATATAGTGAACCCGGAAAAGGTACTACCATCTACTTTACACTTTTGTAACCATTTTCATTGGTTTTTTCCTTTTTTTATGTTACATTCTTTTTGAACATCTTCGGGGCAGGGTGAAATTCCC
>CAZOYI010000321.1:0-30887 GCA_964583965.1 uncultured Caldisericota bacterium | reverse complement strand
CTTTGACATGAGAATCAATAGGGGAACATTTTTGGACTGCTTGTGTAAAAAGGTCTATATTTTCTTTTGTGTTGCATTGAATTTCCAATACGATATCGTAATGCTTTTCGGTCCAGTGGGGGGAGGTAGAAAACCCCATTTCATCCATAAAAGCTGAGAAGTATATGTTTCCCTTTAGAGACTCTCGAACAGTCAAAGGTGAGTGAAAAAGGCCTAATAAAATCTCATAGGTGAATCCAAGGTTTGGCATAAACTCATCACCCAAACCTGGTGCTACAAGATGAGAGGCAATACGATCAATGAATATCTGCTTTCCCACGATGTATCCACCAGTCCTTGCGATTCCTCCTCCTGGATTTTTCATAAAAGAACCCGCACATATATCTGCCCCACACTCTATGGGTTCGATGGTTTCTGTGAATTCTCCGTAGCAATTGTCAACAGCTATAATAGCAGATGGATGAATGGCTCGAATAGTCTCTACGATTCTTTTAATATCCGAAGAAGAAATTGTTTTGCGGTTAGAATATCCTCTTGATTTTTGAATCCAACACAAACGAGATTTTTGTATACTGGATATTTCATCCTTGGTTAACTTTGTGGAATTGATCAGGTTAATTTCGTTGTATAAAACTCCTTTTTCCACCAGATTTCCTGGGTATTGATCCTGGATTCCAATGCAGCTTTTTAAAGTTTCATACGGAGAACCCGTTACGCTGAGTAAAAGATCTCCCTTAAAAAGAAGCGAGTTTAGAATAAGAAAAAGGGCATGAGAACCCGATGTAATTTGAGGTCGTACCAACGCTTTTTCAGCTTTAAATATTGTTGAAAAGACTGCTTCGGCGATGTAGGTTCCTTGGTCTCCTAAACCATATCCAAAACCTGGTTGTAACTGGTAACTGGAGACTTTATTTTGCTGAAAAGCATGTAGTACCTTTTTAAAACATTGATGATAAATATCATCAACTTCTCCGTAACAAAGTTTTAAATTTTCTTGGATCTTTTGGTTGATTCGAGAAAATGAGTCGGTTTGAGTAGTGAATTCTACCATTTTATGGTACTTTGTGCCCCTTCAAGGTAAAGTCTTGAACGTAATCTATATGCACTTGAACAACATCTCCAGGATGAAGAGCGTACCCTTTAGGATATGTGAACTGAATTAATCGATCTTCCCATGATTTCCCGATAGCTTTATCTTCAGAAGCATTGAGTACAAATACTTTGTTAGTTTGATGCAAGAATCGCTGAAGATTTTTCTTCGTGATCTCTTTTTGTGTTTTAAGTAATATATTTAATCTTCTTTTTCCAACATTGAAAGGTACTTGATCATCAAATGTTGCAGCTTTTGTTTTAGGTCTGGGGGAATACACTGCACCAAAGACAGTGTCAAATTGAACCTCTTGTAAGAGAGATAAGGTGTTTTGAAAAGCCTCTTCTGTTTCTCCTGGAAATCCCACAATGATGTCGGTTGTGATGGATGCAAGAGGGAAGTAAGATCGAATCCAAGTAACTTTTTCAATATAACCTTCAGCGGTATAACCCCTTTTCATTCTACGGAGAATTTCATTATCTCCGTGTTGAACCGGGAAATGAAAACGCTTCACTATAGATTCATGATTAAGAACAACATCTAATACGCTTTTATCAAATTCTCTGGGGTGAGAGGTTAAAAAATCTAAACGATGAATACTTTTCATGGATGCAATAGCTTTTAAAAGTTCGGTAAAAGATATTGAAGGATGGAAATCTTTTCCATAGCAGTTTACATTTTGTCCTAAAAGGATGATCTCTTTAGCTCCTTGTTGCAGAGCAAGGTGTATATCATCTAAAATGTCTTGTACTGGTCTACTATTTTCTCTTCCTCTAACATAGGGGACAATACAATATGTGCAGAAGGAATTGCAACCAAATATAATGGGAATATAGGTAGAAAGGGCTTTTTGGCTTGTTATTATGTGTTTTTCTTGAGAAGAATAAGTAGGGTGAAAGCCATGATTTTCAAGAAAAGTTATAAAAGAGGGATCTACAATTGTTGAATTTAATGCTCCATGAATGTAGTCGATTTCATTGTGATGAGAGAGTTGTGACAATAAGTCAGAAGCACAGCCTACAACACATAGGAGAGCGTGTTCCTTACTCTGTTTCCAGTGACATACACGTCCAATAGCACTTGCTGCTTTTTGCACGGATCGATCGCGAACTGCACAAGTATTAATGATTACAAAATCAGCATTTTGCATTCGAGAAACAGGTGTAAACCCATATTGTTGAAGAACTTTTTCATACAAGTTGGAATCGTAGGAGTTCATTTGACAACCAATGGTGAGGATGAAATATTTAGTCTTCGTAAAGGGCATAATCTCCTCGAATGTAAGTAGTTTTTGCAGATTCAATATCAATATCTACATGAACATAGGAGACAATCGTTGGTCCCTTTGTTTCAACTTCAAATAGAGAGGGTCTTTGTGTTAAATAGGTTCGAATGATAATACCCGATTGTACTCCAATGACAGAATGATACGCACCACACATTCCTGCATCTGTTATATAGCCCGTACCTTGAGGAAGGATCTGTGCGTCGTTGGTCTGGATATGAGTATGGGTTCCTACCATGCAGGAAACTTTCCCATCCAGGAAAAAACCCATAGCTTTTTTCTCACTGGTAGTTTCTGCATGAAAATCAATAAAAATAAGAGGAGTAATCTCTTGCACTCTCTGAATTTCCTCTTCGATCAAGCGGAATGGGCAATCAATTGGATTGCCCATGAAAATTCGACCCATCAGATTAATAACAGCGATGGATACGCCTTCTTCAAGAGGAATAATCTTACACCCAAAACCAGGAGTATTAGGTGGGTAGTTTAAGGGTCGTAGAATGGATAATTCATCCATGTAAGGGATAATTTCTTTTTTTCTCCATATATGGTTACCGCTGGTAAATACATCAATTCCTGCTTCTTTTAATTCCAATGCATGATTTTTGGATATTCCTTTGCCACCAGAAGTGTTCTCGCAATTTGCAATCACTAGATCATATTGATCACGGTGATCTTGTAAGAACCTCTTTATACCTTGTCTGCCTAATTTGCTGACGATGTCCCCCAAAAAAAGGACTTGTAGGGAGTTATTTTGCATATGCAACAGACCTAGTTTCTCGAATTACAGTAACTTTGATTTGACCAGGATATTCTACCTCGTTTTCAACTCGTTTTACGATGTCATATGATAATTTTGTAAGAAGTATATCGTCTACTTCAGTAGGTTTTACAATAATTCGAAGCTCACGACCTGCTTGAACTGCATAGCTTTTGTCAACGCCCTGGAAATTGTTGCAAATGTCTTCCAGTGTTTTAATTCGTCGAATATATGCTTCAACATCTTCTTTTCTAGCTCCTGGGCGGGACGCGGAAATTGCATCTGCTGCTTGGACGAGTCCAGAAATAACTGAATTAGCTGGAACATCGCCGTGGTGTGATGCTGCTGCGTTTACAACCTCGCTACTTTCGCCATATTTCTTTAAAATTTCTGCTCCTAAAATTGCATGAGAGCCTTCCATTTCTTTATCTACGGCTTTTCCGATATCGTGGAGCAATCCTGCTCGTTTTGCTCGATTCACGTTTTCTCGAATTTCTGCAGCCATGGCAGCACTTAACAGGGCTACTTCTTTTGAATGGTTAAGAACATTTTGAGAAAAACTGGATCTATATTTCAAGCATCCTAGAAGTTTGATAAGTTCAGGGTTCATTGTACGGATACCCAACTCAAGGAGAGTATCTTCACCTTCTTGAAAGATGATGGTATCTATTTCTTTTTTTGCAGCTTCTACAAGTTCTTCAATACGAGCTGGATGAATACGTCCATCCAAGATTAATTTTTCAAGAGCAAGTTTTCCAATTTCACGCTTGATAGGTTCATATGAAGAAATAGTTACAACTTCGGGGGTGTCATCAATGAGCAGATCAACTCCTGTCAAGCTTTCGAATATTCGAATGTTTCTTCCTTCTCGCCCAATGATTTTGCCTTTAATATCATCGCTGGGAAGAGGTACGACCGAAATGGTGGATTCAGAGGTTTGATCTACGCAGATTCTTTGAATGGCAGTAGTAACAATTTTCCGTGCGGTTTGATCAGCAATCTCTTTAAAATTATCTTCAGAAGCTTTTAGTCGCGTAGCAATCTCATACTTGTATTCCTCTTCAATTTTGGAGAAAAGCTCGTTTTTTGCATCATCTTGGGATAATTGAGAAATTCTGTAAAGTTCCTTATTTTGGAGTTCAATTTTTTCTTGAATTTGATTTTGAGATTTTTGAAGTTCAGATTCTTTCTGATTTAGAGTTTTTTGTTTTTTATCAATGTTCTCGATTTTTTTATCTAGATCTTGTTCTTTCTTTTGTAGATAGTTTTCCTTTTTTTGAAATTGCTTTTGTTTTTCATTGTTTTCATGGTCATATTGACTCTTTATCTTGTAGGATTCATCCTTCGCCTGAAGAACCATTTCTTTCTTGATTCTTTGTGCTTCTTCTTTGGCTATAACAATGATTTGCTCAGCAGATTCCTGGGCATTCTTTTTACGTTTCTTCGTTACATTCTGATTAAGTACATATATGCTTATGGCTCCAACCACAAGTCCTATGAGTATTCCTATAATAAGTTCCACTATTGGTTCCTCCGTTTAGAGGACCGATCAAAAACCGCGGCTGTAGAGAAAGGAAACGATTCTTTGTTTTCTTTTCAATGGAGGAAGGTGCGCTAATTCTTGCTCTTTGTGTTTTGTTAGCACTTTTTTTATTGATTCCTCTTCATCAATAGAGTAAAACCTTTCTATCATTTGTTCCACAATCTCTTGTGGAATCTGTTTCATTCGTAGTACATACCGGATCTTAAATCGACCCCATTTTTTTTGTGTTTGCATTTCATGTATATGATACTTGAAAAGGGTTGTGTCGTCTAGTAGTAAACTGTTTTTGCATTGCTCAATTGCGTCCAAGCTTTCTTTCTCAGAGAAGTTTTTTGTTTGTAATCGAACCAAAAGTTCCCATGAATAATATGCTCTTCTATTTAACATACGAAGAGCAGTATTGAAAGCATTAGACTTTTTTGGGCTTATCTTTTGTTTTTGCAGAACCATTCGACGAAGCTTCAGTAGCTTTTGGCAGTATCATACCAAAAGATTCTTTAACTTTTCTTTCAATTTCTTTTAATGTCTCAATGTTATCTAGTAAATATTTTTTGACGTTCTCCGTTCCTTGCCCAATTTTCTGGTCTTGGTAGGAATACCAAGAACCACTTTTATGGATAATATCTTTGTCTACAGCCAAGTTAACTACTTGACCTTCGTGGGATATACCTTGTCCGTAAATAAGCTCACACTCGCAGTTTTGATAAGGGGGAGCTACTTTGTTTTTCACAACTTTAATCCGTATGATTTGACCAATTGGGTCTGTTCCATTTTTGAGCAGCTCTCCACGTTTGGTTTCTAATCGAACTGAGGAATAAAATTTTAATGCTCGACCACCAGTGGTCGTCTCTGGGTTACCAAACACAATGCCAATTTTATCTCTTACTTGGTTGATGAAAATTGCTGTGCATCTAGATTTATTCAAAACGCCTGTTAATTTCCGGAGAGCCTGCGACATGAGACGTGCTTGTAGTCCCATTTGTGCATCTCCCATGGCCCCGTCGAGTTCCGATTTGGGAACTAATGCTGCTACAGAGTCGATCACGATACAGTCAACTGCACCACTTCGGATCATTATTTCAGCTATTTCAAGTGCTTGTTCGCCGTAGTCAGGTTGAGAAATGACCAAGTCTTCGAGTTCAACTCCTAGTTGTTTCGCATATGCAGGATCTAGTGAGTGCTCAGCATCAATATATACGGCTTTGCCTCCAATTTTTTGCACTTCTGCAATAGCTTTTAGGGCAACAGTACTTTTTCCGGAACCTTCGGATCCATATATTTCAACAACTCTTCCGCGGGGATACCCTCCGATACCAAGGGCGATATCAAGTGTAAGGATGCCAGATGAAATGGCCTCATCACTACTTTTCTTTTGAAAGTAATCTGTATCCATTTTCATAATGGATCCTTTTCCATACGATTTTGTAACCTGCATCATTGCAGATTCTAATGCTTTTTCACGTTCGTTCATAGTTTCTCCTTTCAGAAAAAAAAACTTCCTTATCTTATTTTATGGTTTTTTTGAATTTGATCCCATAAAAATTCGATTCCGGTTAAAACTGTTTGATATTTTATTTCTTTTCGTTGTAAAGTCGAAGAAAAATTTAATTCCCTGCATACTATTGTGTCGTTAGGATTGGAAATACCAATGAATACAGTGCCCACATCACTACCGGTTTCATTTACGCTTGGTCCAGCGTTTCCCGTGAAAGATACTCCATAATCAGTTTGTAAGAGTTTTTTAACATTTTCTGCCATTTTTTTGGCAGTAAAACTAGAAATAACTCCGTGTTTTTGCAAGTAATACTGAGAAATACCTAGCCGGGCTACTTTTGAAGCAATCGTGTAGGATACAATCCCTTCCATGAAGACTTGAGAACTACCAGGAACATCGGTAAGAGTGGAAGAGAAGAGTCCTCCAGTAATTGATTCGGCAACACTCAGTGTAAGGTTGTTTTGGAGTAAAAAAAGTACAACTTTTTCTGTGATGCTATACAATTGTTCAGTGTTTTTCATTGAAGTTGAGCTTTCATTTCATTTGCAGTGACTTGTGTTAAAGTACCTTTCACAATGGTTCCAACTCGATTCCGTAATCGAAAAGGATTACCATAAACCAAAATAGATGGGTCAACATCGGGAGCTTCACGAATACTTCGACCTATCGCACATCTCTTCAAAGGATCATATCGCTCGAGCAATACAGGGAGAGTTTGAGAAATGTGTGTAGAGTCCAGTTGGAGTGAAATAGATTCTTGTAAGCTGTATGCTTCTTTTAGACGGTTTTGTTTCACAGACGTAGGGATTTGATCTTTGAATTGATAGGAAGGGGTTTCCTTTTCATTTGAGTAGGCAAAAAAACCAACTCGGTCCAGCGGTAATTCTTTAAGTTTTCTACACAAAAAAGAAAAGTGTTCCTCTGTTTCTCCTGGGTGACCAACAATAAAAGTTGAACGAAATGTCATTTGAGGAAAATCTTCTCGTAAAGCATATAATTGTTCAATATAAGAAAAACCATCTGTTGGTCGATTCATTCTTTTGAGTATATCAGGATGGTAATGCTGTAATGGCATGTCAATATAGGGGATAACAGATGGGATAGATAAAAGGTCTCGTAATTCTGAATACGAAAAATGGTTTGGATACATGTACAATATCCGAATCCAAGGAAAAAGCTCAAGTTGGCTAATTGAATAGACCAAAGACAAGAGATTGCTTTTGGGATCTAAATCCAATCCATACCTTGAAGTATCCTGAGCAATAAGAACAAGTTCCTGGACTGGAAAATGATTGGCTATATAGCGACATTCTTCCAACAGGGAAGAGAGTTGAAAACTTTTGTAAGCACCCTTGATGGAAGGGATAAGACAATAAGAACATTGACGATTACACCCTTGTGCAATCCGTAAATATGCATAGTGAGAGGTGGAAAGCAAACGATGAGTTGGTGTGCTTTGGACTGATAAGAATTCTTCTACTGCTCGAATTGGATCTTGATGGGGAAGCAACGTGACAGAGGGGTAGTATTGTAGAATTTCATTTGGAAATCGGTATGCATAGCAGCCTAGTATGATGATTTGCTGAGGATCAACCGAGTGGGTGTCGAGTACATCCTGAATAACCGATAAACCTTCCTCTCGTGCTATCTGTAAAAAACCACAGGTGTTGATGATAAAAAGGTCAGTCTGTGGTGATTCTGGAATGATTTGAAAGCCATTATCAGAGAATAGTGATGCGATTTTTTCAGTAAGAACTGTATTTTTTACACAGCCCAAGCTAATTAGAGAGACAGTTCTTGGATTAGGGTTGGGGGATGTCTTTTTCAAGGCGTCTTGTATCTACCACAATACCCCCTTTTAGGGTATCCATAAGAATGTATTGTTCAGGTTCTAGAAGGATATCTAAGCTGATGACTTCCCCTTTTTCCCCGATATTATTTACAGAAAAACCGTTTATGCGAAGAGAGATAATGCCTGCATTGCCTAGATGAACCTGAAATGAATTGGTGCATTCATAAGAAGCTCTGTTAATGGTATTTTTAAGAGTATATGCGTTTTTAGTAACACCATCTACAACTGGTTTTACCCAGCAGCTTTGTTGATTAGCAGTGTCAGCAATAATTTCTACGATTAGCTTGTCAAAAAAAGGTTCTGTGTAAGAAAATTCATCCATTTTTTCAAGAGATTCTTCAAGAGGAATTGTTGACTCTTCATCAATAGAAGGAGTTTCGATTATGTCAGAGGGATTATGTTGGTAATTCTCCTCTTTTGTGGAGAGCGATGGCAGTGTTTGAAGGGTATTACGATTGGAGAATACCCAAGACGTAATCCCCCAAACAGAAAAACCCACAACAAGTGCTACAATAATGATAATAACTATCCATTTTAAATTCGATTGGAACAACGATTGAATGAACATAAAGTTGTTTTTTGCGGGCTCTTCAATTACTTCTTCTGGAGCTATTTCATCTAAGTATCGTTTAACAATAAATACTTGATCAAGTCCTAAATAATCAGCATAGATACGCAAAAAACTACGAGTATAAACAGGATCGGGTATCTGATTATACGTGCCATTTTCAATGGCTTCCAAGTATTTCCGACGAATTTTTGTATCTTCGGATACTTGATCTAATCGATATTCGAGTTCTTCTCTTTTTTTCTTTAAAATTGATCCAACTTTGTCCATACTAGTATTGTAGCACTTTCTTTGGGTTAGTAAAATTCTCGTACATTACGATTTAAAGACTTCTTTGAAGACATCTTTTAAATCTTCTACTATCACAATGTTTAACTTTTTTAAAATATCTTTGGGGATTTCAATTAAATTCTTTTCATTTTCTTTTGGAATTAGTACTTTTTTGATTCCGGCTCTTTGAGCGGCTAACAACTTATCTTTCAAACCCCCAATGGGCAATACGCGACCGATCAAAGTTGCTTCTCCTGTCATCGCTATCGAGGGGGAAACAGATTGATTTTTCATCAAGGATATAAGGGCTGTAAAAATAGCTATACCGGCAGAAGGACCATCTTTAGGAATAGCTCCTTCGGGGAAGTGGATATGAATATCTTCGTTTTCCAACGTAGCGGAATCAATCTTAAAATAGTCTGTATTGCTCTTAATGTAACTTAAAACAGCAGTAGCAGATTCTTTCATGACTTCTCCAAGTTGTCCCGTGAGGATCAACTTTCCGGTACCCTTCATTGAAATGGCTTCAATAAACAAAATTTCTCCGCCAAATTGGGTAACAGATAAACCTGTTGCAATACCTGGTCCAAAATCTTTTCCAGCAACTTCGTGGTGGTTTACGGGTACTTTCAGATATTTTATTAAATCTTCTGGTGGAACTTTTACCTTGCGGAAGGATTTTGAACTTGCTTTTTTCATAGCAATTTGACGGAATATTTTACCAATTTGTCTTTCAAGGTTACGGACACCAGATTCTCTGGTATAGTCTGAAATAATTTGTTTGAGTGTTTCTTCGGGCATTTCAACATTGGATTTTTTTAATCCAGTATTCTCGAGTTGACGAGGTAGTAAAAAGTCTTTTGCAATGTGGAATTTTTCTTCATCTGTATAGCCAGGGATGTTGATGACTTCCATACGGTCTCGAAGTGCACTGGGAATAGTATGTAAAACATTACCCGTCGTGATGAAAAATACACTAGACAAATCATAGGGGATTTCTAAAAAGTGATCACTAAAGCTTGTGTTTTGTTCTGGATCAAGAGCTTCAAGCAAGGCAGAGGATGGATCACCACGAAAATCATTTCCAACCTTGTCAATTTCATCAAGCAGGAATACTGGATTCTTGGTGCCTGCATTTTTCATGCCCTGAATGATACGACCTGGCATTGCACCCACGTAGGTACGTCGATGTCCACGAATCTCAGCTTCATCGCGGATACCACCCAACGATATTCGAACAATCTTTCGACCCATTGCTCTTGCCACTGATCTACCAAGAGATGTTTTTCCAACACCAGGAGGGCCAATTAAGCATAAGATGGGGGCTTTTATCTTCGTGCTAAGCTTACAGATTGCCAAGTACTCTAGAATTCTTTCTTTTACGTCTTCAAGTCCATAATGATCTTCGTCCAATGTTTTTTTTGCTTGCTGAAGATCCAGTACATCATCAGTGGTTTTTTCCCAGGGAAGAGATAAAATCCACTCTATGTAGTTACGGACAACTCCCGATTCAGCCATCATAGGGGGCATTTTTGACAAGCGGTTAATTTCCTCGTTTAGTTTTTTTACTACATTTTCAGGAAGTTTTCTTTCTCTCATTTGCTGACGATACTTTTCGATATCATCTGCAAATTCTCCATCGCCTTCCCCTAGTTCTTTTTGGATAACTCGTAGTTGTTCCCTGAGGTAATATTCTCGTTGAGTCTTGTCGAACTTTTCTCGAACTTCGGTGTCAATCTTTTTTTGGAGTACCAGTACTCCAATTTCTCGTTTCAAAAACTCGATGAGTCGGAAAAAGCGTGCTTCACCGTCCAGTGTTTCTAAAATTTCTTGCTTTTCTGAAACCGGAAGAATGATGTAAGAAGAAATCATGTTTGAGAGCCTTTCCAAATTGGATATGTTGGAAAGGTCAACATAGTTTTCGGGAGACAGTCTTTTATTGAGCTGATAGTATTCTTCAAAAGAATCAATCAATTCCTTTTTTAAAGCGTGCCTAGATTCCGATTGAATATCAATTTGATCAAATGGATTTACTTTTGCGATATAATAGTTGTTGGTTAAAACAAAGTCTGTAATATCTACGCGTGCAAATCCTTCAATGATAACCCGCAAGGTTCCATCTGGAACTCGAATGACTTGAAGAATTTCTGCTCCAGTACCTATTTGATATAAATCTTCAGGTTTGGGATCTTCAGTATGTTCATGTTTTTGGGTAGTAAGAACAATGAATCTATCTTGACGAAGCGCTTGTTCAATTGCATTAATGGATTGTTTTCTAGCAACTGTTAGGGGTTGTACGACATTCGGAAACAATACAACATTGCGTACGGGTACCAAAGGCGCTTCCGTAAAAAAACTCATATCATCATTGGGTGTTATCGTTGTTTTAGATGTGTAGTTTTTCATAAATACCTAGATGGGTATTCCTCCTTAAAAGATTCTGTCTATCAGACCATATTCTTTTGCTTCTTCTGGTGTGAAAAAACAATCTTGTTTTGTATCAGAAGAAACTTTTTCGATGGATTGACCTGTATGTTTGGATAAAATCCGATTGAGAGTATCTCGCTCTCGTTGTAGCTGATGGGTGTAAATATCTACATCAGTGGCTTTTCCAATAAGACCCCCAGATGGTTGGTGAATCATGATACGGGCATTTGGAAGAGCAAATCGTTTTTCTGGGGTTCCTGCAGCTAAAATCACGGCTGCAATAGATGCACTTAAACCGATACAAATCGTTCGAATCTCAGGCTTAATATATTGTATTGTGTCATAAATTGCCAGACCCCCTCGTAGTACTCCGCCAGGACTGTTAATATAGATCGATATATCGGATTTAGGGTCTTCAGCTTCTAGAAAGAGTAATTGAGCAATGATGGTATTTGCAGAATGCTCCGTTAAATAATCTCCCCCAATAAAAAGGATCCTATCTTTTAAAAGGCGAGAATAAATATCATACTGCCTTTCCCCTTGTTCAGTTTTTTCAATTACCCAAGGAATTGTCATTGTAATCCTTTCATATAAAAAAGCTCTTTAGTCTGTAAATGTTACATTAACCGTTTCAGTTACATAATTCATCACTTTTTCGCGAATCATATGGTCACGAATCAAGTTTTCTACATGTCTCATATCAAGTTTATTTTGGTCTTCTTTATTATATGTTCCCAAAAAATCTTTCATTTTGCTAATTACCTCAGCATTTTGAAGGGCTAATTCTGGGTGTTCTTCATAGATTTGACGAATCATCATGTCAACCTTTACATTTTGTCTAGCTTTTGGTTCTAATTGTTTCTTAAAGTCTTCCAGTTTGATACTGTTACTTTCCAAAAAACTATCCATGGAAAGTTTTGATTTACTAAGTTGATCTTTGAATTGATTGAGTTCCATTTCAACATAGGAATCCAGTAAAGATTCTGGAATAGGTGTAATTTCTGCCTTATCCTCAAGATATTGAAAAACGGCTGTAAGTTGGTTGTCTTTTTTTCTTTTGTCGTAATCTTCTTTTGCTTCTTCACGTAAACGATTTTGAAAATCTTCTAAGGACTCATCAATATTAACTTTTTCCAATAGTGATTGATCGAGAGTAGGAACAATTTTCTTTTTGTAACTAATAACTTGTACCTTAAATTGCATGTTTCTAGCTGATGTCTTGTAGGGTATTGTAGTTGCTTCCCCGGGTGCACATTTCATGATTTTATCATCACTGTCCGGAAATAATGTATTTTTACCCAACTCAATAACAGAAGGATCACCAGTTACTTCAATTTCATCGGCATTTTTTCCTTCGGGAATTTCAGTATGCTGAATGATTGCATAATTACCTATTTGAGGAGCGTCTTCAATAGGCTCCCAGGTGGCATGAATACTCAAGAATTGATCTACTTTGCTTTTGAACAATTCTTCTTCGCTTGGAGGGCTTACTGCTTTTACGGATAGATTTGAGAAGTCAGGAAGTGATACCTTTGGATATGGTTCAGCTTTTAAACTGATAGAGTAGGGTTCATTTTCAATGGGTAATTCAGAATAATCCACCTTTGGGTAATCAATGTAGTCGTCTTTTTTTTCTTTAAGCATGAGACCGATGGCCTGTTCAGCGATGCGATAGATCAAATCTTCGTAAAAGCGAGTGTAGTTGATATGACTTTTCAGCAAATGCAGGGGTGCTTTTCCTTTACGAAAACCAGGTATGGTAATAGAAGGAGCGTATTCTTTGTATAGAGATTGAAAGTAGGATGCAATTTCTTCTTCTGCGAAATCAATGTTAGCGATAACCACAGTATCTTTGACTTCATAATTCGTAATTTTCATACTTCCTCCTAGGAATTTCTTGATTTAGCTTATATACTTATACTATACCGAACATTAAAGTCAAATGCACATTTATGGGTTGATTTTTGCCTGTGTTTGTGTAAATTATTACAGTTGTTTGAATATATTGAAATAAAATGGCATTTTTATGCTGTTTAATGACAAATTGATTGAGGTAAAATATGACGACGCATTTTTATACAGAACAAGAAGTACCGAAGAAGTGGTTTATTATTGATGCAGACGGTAAAATATTGGGTCGAGTAGCCAAAAAAGCTGCTCAGATTATAATGGGTAAAAACAAACCCGAGTATACCCCAAATGCAGATGTGGGTGATTTCGTAATTGTCACCAATGCTGCTAAAGTTAAGCTATCCGGTACTAAAGAATTGAACAAGATCTATTATAGACACTCCGGATATGTTGGAGGATTAAAGAAGACTCCTGCTTTCCGTCAACGACAGAAAGATGCATCCCGTATGATATATAAAGCTGTTTGGGGGATGGTAAAAAATGGTTCTTTGGCTCGAAAACAAATGAGAAAATTACGCATATTTAACCAAGCCGAACATAAGCATGAAGCTCAGAAACCAATGCGTATCACTACGTTATAAGGAGAAATCAATATGGCAACACACCCAATTCTAAGTACCGGGTATAGAAAAACATCTATCGCAAGAATTGTTCTGCGTCCTGGTTCAGGAAAATTTCGCATTAATGGGAAAGATATGAAGGACTATTTTGTATCTGACTTACAACAAAAACGACTTATGAGCATCTTTCATCTTGTTAGAAAAGAAAATCAATTCGACATTCGTGTGAAAGTTCATGGCGGAGGATCTTCCTCTCAGGTTGTAGCTTGCTGTCATGGAATTGCCCAAGCAATTGTTGTGTTTGATCCTGATACAAAATCTGTGTATCGAGAAAAAGGAATTCTAACCCGAGATCTTCGTATTAAAGAACGAGCAAAAGCCGGGCTTCGTGGTGCCAGAAAAGATCGCCAATACCGTAAGCGTTAAGAATACATATGGAATTTGTCTCCGACGTATTTTTACGGAGCTGGATCCAACATTATATTCTTGAATTCTCTGATCAATTTGTAAAAACAGAGGTTGACACTGATTTGTCGACCTCTTTGCTTTTTCAAGAACGTCTTCTTTTTTTTGTTCTTGATTACGCCTATCAGTCCACAGTTGAAAAAGATTCTGTTTACCATTATTTATCTTTTCTTTCTTCTCTATGGAAAGCCGTTGTGTTATTTGGATATTCCTATACGTATTCCATGGAATTGAAAGAGACAAAGCTGGCTTTAATGCAAGCTGATTATTACTTAGCACAAACTGCACAAGCGTTTGGTTTCATTGAAAATCATGGAAAAATGGAACACCTTCTACGGGAGACAATGTTTTCTATCACAACAAATTTGAAAAACCAACCTATCGACATTCATCAAAAAACTAGAATACTAGATTCTGTAGAATCCTGGGAATCTTTCCAGAGAAAACGTTTCCTTCCTATTCTTTTGTTTTATATCAACGCTCTACAACTTTTTTATGAGCTTCCAAATATTGTCATGGATAGAATTTACTTGTATATCTATGATTTCGCTAGCATATCCGACCCAATCTATACTGTTTCACATCGGAAGGATTTTTACTATAATGACATTATAAAGACTACTCCATGGAAGGTACTACATGTCAACAACCAAAATACTAGAAGCTCGTTCTATCTCCCATTTTCTTCGGGAAGTTCTGAAAGAAGATATTCAGAAAATATCCCCAAATAGACCCTGTTTGGCATCTATTCTTCTAGATGACTCACCAGATGCACTAAATTATGTAAAAAATCAAGAAAAAACCTCTATCAAATTGGGGTACCATTACAAGTTATTTTCAATGACAAATGCCTCCGAAACAGATATTATAACTTGTCTTGATGATTTAAATCGCGACTCCACTGTTCACGGTATTATTATCCAAAGACCTGTACCAAAACGATTATCCTTTCATACTCTTGCTGAGAAAGTTTCCCCCGAAAAAGACATCGATTGTATCCACCCATATACTGCAGGAATGTTGTTTCAGTCCAAACCAGTGTTTTATCCTCCAACCCCGTATTCGGTGATGATGATTCTTGAGCACTATCAAATTGCTCTAGAGGGAAAGGATATCGTTATGGTAGGTCGTTCCGATGTTGTTGGAAAACCCTTATCCATGATGCTTCTTGATAAGAATGCAACACTACAAATCTGTCATAGCCGAACATCAAATCTTTCTGAAAAATGCAACCAGGCAGATATAATTATAGTTGCTGTAGGAAAACCAAAATTTTTAACCAAAGACATGGTCCAACAGAAAGCTGTTGTCATTGACGTAGGCATTAATGTTTTGAATGGTAGTATAGTCGGAGATGCCGATTTCGATTCTTTAGTGTCTCATGTATCTGCCATTACCCCTGTACCAGGAGGAGTAGGAACCCTTACTACTTCAATCTTGCTACAAAATACTTTTCAAGCTTATACTCGTCAAATGACGTGGAAATGAGTTTCTCAGAGAAACCTAAACAAATCAGTTCTTTAGGTGGTTTGTATATCCATATCCCATATTGTCTATCGAAATGCAATTATTGCGATTTTGTGAGCTATCCCCTGGATGGTCACCTATCAGGCTATATCGAAGAGCTAATGAAGGAAATGGAGCTTCGAAAGAAGGATTTTTCTACCCTTGAAATCGATTCCATTTTTTTTGGAGGAGGAACCCCCTCCCTCCTTACACCCTTTCAATTAGGTACGTTGCTTGAGATGATCCAAAAAACATACTCGATTACAAAAAACTGTGAGGTTACAGTTGAAGCAAACCCAGATACAGTGAATCAATCTTTATTGATGCAGTATAAAGAAATTGGGGTAAACCGCATTAGCATAGGAGTGCAAGCTTTACAAGACTCTATTTTGCGAAATATACAACGAAGACACACCGTAAAGCAAGCAATTGAAGCAATTGTATTGGCACATGAAGTAGGTTTTTCTTCAATAAACTGTGATTTTATGATTGGACTACCGGGAGAAACTGATTGCAGCATAGAAGATATGATTGAGCAGATTGCTCAACTTCCTATCACACATATATCCATGTATTTTTTGACAGTATCCAGAAGAACTCCTATAGCAAAACTACTACGAACCAAGCAACTTATTGTCCCATCCGAAAAACAAGCTATACGGCATTGGAGTCAAATGGTGGAAGCTCTTAGAAATATAGGTTTTCATCATTATGAAATCTCTAATTTTGCTAAGCCGTCGTATCAATGTAGACACAATTTGCATTATTGGAATCTGGATTCATGGGCTGCATTTGGTTTGTCTTCTACCGGTTTCCGAATGCTTGAACCATTCACAAAAGCATACCGCTATACGAATTTTTCATCCTTTTTGCAATACACGGGTGCTTTGTCCCTTCAAAAGATGCCTACTGGGAAAGCGGAGAAATTGACGAAGAAGCAAATTGATTTTGAGAAGAATATGTTACATTTTCGACTTCTTGATGTAGGAATACCGCTTGCGAATATATCCATCCAGAATAGACCAATTTTGAAGGATTTTTTGAATCATGGATGGATACGATTAAAATACAAACACCCTTTTCTAGATCAGGATACAGGCTTTCTTTATCATTCACCCCGTATTGTTCTGACAGAAAAGGGTGTGGTATTGTCTAACGAGATTATAACTCGATTGCTATATAACTAATTGCATCATTGTAGTTTTCGAATCAAAATCATTTCGGTTTCTTTTATCCAATCCACTTCAGCTCCAAAGCTTTCAGCGATGAATCGAACAGGCACAAATGTTCGGCCATTCTGAATGATCGGTGGAGCATCCATTTGGTGAACAGAGGCATTCACCATAGCAATTGGGTTACCAATCTGCATACTAATTGTAGTATCATCTGTCCTAATCACGATAGTTTCTGTTTCTTTGAGCCATTCAACTTCGGCGCCAAAACCTTCCGCAATAAATCGAACGGGTACAAATGTTCGTCCTTCAATAATGAAAGGTGGGGCATCTAAAACTGCAATTTCTTCGTTAATAGTGGCAGTCTCTTTCCCAATTGTAAGCTTGATCAATGTTTCATGCCAGTTGTAAATTGTGATTGTCTCTTCGGTTCGATTTCCTAGTATATCACTGGATGTAAAAGTAATTGTATTGTTTCCCATTTGAAGAGGCACTTCTACTTGAAATAAATCATGTACCAGTTTTGCTTCAATACCATTGGCTTTAACAATTGATTCCGGTTCTGTTCGACCCGAAAAACCCCAACTATCTTTGTCAATCAATTTTTCCTGTGGCATATTAATTATCAGAGAGGGAGGAGTGGTATCTCGAATTACTTCGACCAATTTTTTGATAGCCTGTTCTTCGTAGGAGGCTTGTACAAGAATGGCGTTCATGCCTTCTTCTAATCGTATGGTATCGAAAATAAATGTTCCATCATCTCCAACAATCATTTCCTTTGTCTGACATGTAATAGTTGCTCCAGGTGAGCTAGTTCCAGATATTTGAATCTCAGATTGTCTGGTAGGAGATTTAACAGGATCAAGGTCCAAGAATAGTTTGACTTGTTCAGGGAAGACAGGGATGGTGATCGAATCACCGATTAGGTTTTCTTTCGAAACTCGTATGGTGATTTCACCAATTTCGGTTGGTTTTATTGTACATCGAAAAATACCATCTTGATTCGTTTTACCCGTTTCCCGCACACCACAGCCGTCAACTTCAATAGTAGCTCCTTCCACCCGTTTTTGGGTACCAACCTCTTTCACGGTGATAGTTAGATCTGTTTTTGTGTTTTGGTGTACCTTGTCTGGTTTGCACTCTATCCCTTGGCCTTTTACAGAATCCAAATATAGTATTTTTTCTAGTTTAATCTGATAGGGACCATCAGTAGATGTGTTTTTAAAGACTGCGTCTACCCATACTACTCCCTCGCCTAAGCCGGTAGGAGTAAAAAGCATTGTAGTGACAGCTTTTCCATCAATCCAGTTCAATCTTCCATAAATGGCAGCTTCGCTTTGGTTACCACTTAATCCAATGATTCCTTCCATCGAGGGGGAGAGATCTCGGACATCCCCGGGAGTAATTTCAAACAGCAAATGGTTTTCTTTGCCAAACACAAGGTCGTAATTGTATTTGCTGTAAAATTCCTTACCCAATTCTTGGGATGTTTTAGCATTGTAAATCTTCACTCCTGGCTTTCCTGATCCGATAATGCGCGAAGGAATACAATCAAAGTCAAGAGCAAAAACATGATCTTTTTGATATCTTGTACGAATTTGAGTTGCTGAAGAGGAACTAATAGGAGGACCTCCTGCTACGTCTCTTCCACCATAGGGATTACATGCAACCAAACCACCAACGCTTGTGATGTCTTCAGAGAAAATGTAAAAGGTGCATCCTCCCTGGCGATCAAACAACAAGGAATCATGGTAATCCAATTTTTCATCATCATTTAAATCAGCGATTAAATATCCACCAGCTTTGGCAGAATTATATATAGCTCCTAATCCCCAACCCTCAAAAGGAGGGGCAAAATCGAATTGTGGATCCAGCTCAAATGTTCCATCATCCCACTGTACGTTGGAGGTAATGTAGTACGACAAGTAATTTGTTTTTACGATATTCCCATATTGATCCAAATCACGGACATGAAAGTAAGACATTTCAATCATTTCGCGGTTCCCGGTATCAATCTTTCCATTTCTATTGTAATCAACACCTATGTGAAGGTAATATCGTTGGTTTGTATCCGTGATAAACATTGTATCTGTATTATTGAGTGAATAGAAGCCACCTTTTCTTGATACGGGACTATTCTCGAAATTTGCGCATTTCGTTGTAAAAGGGGTGAACCTGGCAACTTCAGTAGCACCATTGCATATATTTATATCTCTATCAATACCTCGTATTAACTTGCCTTGTGCATTTCTTGCATAAGCAGTAATTTGGTATAGTCGGTTATCCCCGGCAGTCATAACAAAATCTGGATTTCCTGGAACAGTAAACTTTGTACCGTTTGGATCTTCGGTATTCATGATTTCATAATTCAAATCAGGAGATACAACTTCAACTCGGACAGCTCCAGCAGCCTTACGATCTGGTGTGAAAGCAGTTACAATAAAACTTCCAGTATCATTTGCGCAAAATCCTTTGAAGATATAGATACCCTCGCTAGCTTGGCGAAAATCAATTTCGATAGGACGAAAACCAAACAAACTATCATTGTCTTCTAGGCTTCCATCATCATTGTGTAAATCTGTTCGTACCCAGTAGTATTGACCGATTTCGTCTGGGTGAGAGTCTTTAAATAATAAATTCCAGACAGCTTCATCTTCGACTTTACCACCTAGGGTTAAATCTACAGGATTCCCCGCTTGATCTGATACATAAATAGTAAAAGGTTCATTTGGATCGATCATTTCAGGTACACAACCCGCAGTCAATGGTTGGGGAGAATAGGTCAGTACAAGCGAATTCGCTGCTTGTGCACGAGGAATCGAAAAACGTATAAATCCTATGCTGCACAGCATTACTGCTGTTGTTATCATGGCTATCCATTTTTTCATTTGTTACCTCCAGGGTAATTAGTTTCGTTACTTTTAGTAAGCAATAAGGGAAAAGTTGTTCATTTTATTTTGATTGAAGAAGAGCTTTTCCCAAATAAAAGAATTCCCCCAAAGGCTAGCGGTAAATAAAAAGTAAATAGACGTAGTAAAAAAACAAAAACAGGAGAATTACCTCCTATAAACATGGAATAAACATAACCTAATCCTACCTCTGCAATTCCACTACCTCCTGGACTTGGTAAAAAGGACTGAAACATGTAATAGGCTGCTTGCAGCATTGCCAAATCAATAAAAGGAGCTTGAAGGTGTAGAGATCGAAAAATCGGATAAGGAAGCGCAAAAAGGATACTCCAGAACATCAAGATAAAAAAACATGTTGGTAACATCCAGGATTTCTTTTTTAGCAAGGGTTTCATTGTTTTAGGAAACAATAGAAAGGAATCGCCAACATGATTCATCGAATTTTTCCATCTAGGAATTGAGCCTCCTAACCAGTAAAAAAACCGAGAAAGTAGATCTCGAATTTGATTGGCTAACGAAGATTGATTTAACAGTAAAACATAACCGAGAAAAACAGCACCTCCATAGGAAAAAAGAATGAAGGTTACTTGTCCGTTAAAAACATCTTTCATATAGATGGCTAATACGATAGAAATAATCGATCGAACCACTCCGTTGATTGTACTCTTTAAAAGGATGGATGGGAGTCCTATCTCAACTGAAATATTGTGTTTCGATAGAAAACTCGTTAAAGCCGGTATCGTTCCAGCTTGAAAAGGCGTAATGGCACCAAAAAAGAATGCACTTAATGTGAGTCGGAATAGAAGAACAATAGAAATATTCTGTTCGTTGGAACGTAGTATGAAATAGAGAGCAGCTGCATCACAGAACCACATCAAGATGAATAACAAAAAAGCAAATAGAATCCAGTACAGATGAAGATTGAAAATGGAAAACTGACCTGCCTGATTCCACAGATATCCAATTCCGAGAATGCTAAAAAGACTTGCTAGGACAAAACCAAGCCATTGCTTCTTATTCACCCAAAACCTCTTTTAAGTATTTTTGAGTTTCTTCGTGGATAGATATTCTGCGCATTAATTCTACGCGTTTCTTTGGTGAAATTGAAGTGGCTGGTTGAGAGGGTACATAAGGACAATCGAGATGTTTGTACACACCATAAGTACCGATTTTTTTTGCTAAGTGAATGATTTCTACCTTATCATAAGTTAGAAGAGGTCGATAAATAGGCATTTCAACTGTAGAAGATAATTCATATAGGTTGGAGAGGGTTTGAGAAGCTACCTGACCTAGGTTTTCTCCTGATACAACACCAAGGCAAAAGGTTTTTTTTGCTATGGTTTCAGCTGCAATGTACATTGATTTTTTGCAATAAATACACTGAAATGAACCAGTACCCTTTGATGATAGCGTGTGTATAAATGAAGTGAATGGAATGGTAAGGAGAGAAATTGTGGTACCCGCCCATGATTCAAGAATTTCTTTGTAACGAATGGGTGGATCTTCACCTAAGTGAAGTAAAAGCAATTTACAACCTCTTTTCGCCACAAGCCAAGCAGCGACAGGTGAATCAATGCCCTTGGAAGTGAGAGCTACGACTTTTCCCTGAGATCCATATGGAAAGCCACCTGGTCCAGGTATGGTATGAGCATAAATATAGCTATTGTGTTCCTTTGCATCAATATGAATAGTGAATGCAGGGTTCTTGAGTTGTACTTTCCAGGAAGGGAAAAAACTAGAGGCTTCGTATTCCATGGTGTAATGAGACATTGCAAGACGTTTATCTTTTTTTGCTTTAATGCGGTAAGAAGAAGGTTGATACGCACCTAGTGATTTTTTTAGTAATCGAATAGCTAAGCGAATGGATGGAATCGTAGGTTGGCATTCGAGCGCTGGACTAACAGAGTGAACACCGAATGTATTGGCTATATAAGGAATGAGCTCTGAGTATAGTGATCCATAAAGGTAAAACATATTTTGGCGCAGAATGAGTTTATATTTTCCCAACAAAGGTGTTTGGTCAAGTTTCCATCGCAATCTTGATTCCAGGATTTTTTCCAATGTTTTACGAACAGGCTTACTTTTTAAGTAAATCTCACCATACCGAATCAATAAAACATCATATTGCGATTGTAGGTTGATCAAATAATAAACTCCTTAATTGTTGCGAATACTATTCTTCGTGAATCTTTATATCAATAATTTGATCTGTGCTAAGGTTTGGTAGCTGTGTGTAGTAAGAAAAGGATTCTAAAATGGCTTGAAGCGGAATGAGTCCAATCAATTCTGTTTCACGTATAGAAACGCCCCATCGAGCTGCCTCTAAACGAATAGTTTCTATCAAACGATACAAGGGGAGTTTTTTAAAATTCAGTATATTCATGGAAACTTGTACCATCGATTTTTCATCAATGTACATTCCCATTGCTTGAAGGTGTTGCAACCCACCACCGCTTTCCCGAAGGGAGTTTGCAATGGTTGTGGCTACGCTAAGATCCTTTGTATCTAAGTATATATTGAAAGCAATTAAAAACTCTCTGGCACCGACAGCAACGCAGCCAAAAGAGGGGTGTTTTATTGCTGGTCCAAAATCGGGTTCCCATTTGGATAGTTTTATCTTTTCATCGAAACCCTCAAATTCTCCCTTACGAATGGTAGGCAATTTAACGCAATGTTTTCGTTTAGCAGAATTTGCATATAGATATACGGGTATATTGAGTTCCATTCCAATTTTTTCTGCTAGTTTTTCACTAATCTGAATGCATTCTTCCATGGTGGTTTCTCCCAATGGAATGAAAGGAATGACATCCACTGCTCCCATTCGCTTGTGAGTTCCTTGGTGTTTTGTTAAATCGATAAGTTCAGCGGCCTTTTTGGTTAGGGCAAACGCTGCTTCTTTTACTTTTTCAGGAGATCCAACGAAAGTAATGACAGATCTGTTATGGTCTGGATCGGACGAATAGTCAACAAGTTTAACTTCATCAATAGAGCGTACTTCATTAACACATGCTTCAATAATATCTTTGTTACGTCCTTCAGAAATGTTTGGAACACATTCTACCAGCTTTGACATATCATTCCTCCTATGAGTTGTAGTTAGGGTATTCTATAATGATGGTTTGTGTAGAGCCATTCCAGCTTACTTTGCCTTGTAATTGCTCGGTAACAAAGCGTAAAGGAATAAAGGTTCTACCATTTTTGATTTCTGGAGCAACCCGGTCTGGCAATGTAATTTCTTTGTCATTAACCATACATGTTGGCTTGTTTATCCAAAGGCGAATGATTTTGTCATATTGAGTTAATTCAATCTTTTGTTCTTGTGCGAACCACTCCACTTTTGTTCTCATATTTTCTGCAATAATTCTTAAAGGAACAAGTGTGCGACCATTTTGAATGTATGGAGCAGCCTCAATGGAAGTGGAACGATCATTGATTTTGACTGATATTGATCCAATTTGTAGCTGGATAAGGGTTATTTTACCTTGTCGGATCGGAAATGATATCGATTGTGTAACAGCAGTCTTTGAAAACAGTAATGTATCTCGCAAGGAAACATTTAAAAAATCGATACTAGCCAATTGACCTTTCTTGGTTGCAGTTTTGGCTACAAATGTGAGAAAAGCAATATTACCACTACCGCTTTCGCCTAGTTCTTTGCGGGAGTAATTGATAGAAACTCTATCTTTTGCTGGGGTAGTATTAAAAAGAATGTCCTCTTCATTACCAAGGAAGAAATCTCCTTTTTCAACCTTTTTCAGATAAAGCAAATCTTGGGGATAACGAAGTGTAAACCCAAATGACCGAACTTTATCAGCATTTTCTACGTGAACAGGGATTTTGAATTCTTGACCATCCATAATGTTTTCCGGCTTCTCCATCGACAAAATGGTGTCTTTCCCTTTTTCTTGGATGACAAGGACTGCATATGCTTCTCTCTCAATGTCACGTTTACCCGAAAACGCTTTGATGGTTATACGATATTTGGCAGGCTGAGCTTCTTCGGTAGTATCTACAACTAAAACGATTTCTCCGGGCGGTTGAACCTGAGATTTATCAAACCATCTAGCAACACCTTTGCAGGAGCAAGGAAAGCCTCCTGCGGAGAATGATACTGGATCGTGGAAACCTTCAGTACTGATAACTTTAATCTTAAACTGACAGCTTTCTCCGGGTGAAATGCTCTGAACTTCATTCTCTATTTCGATGTGAAAGTCATAATTTTCAGAGGCATACACCAAGATATCTCCGTTTTCGGTACCCAAGAAAAGTTTTCCATTGGAAATAGCCATGCCTGCAGTAATGATGCTATCAAGTTTTTCTGAAAAAACTTGTGTTCCGTCGAACGAATCTAAAGCGACGATAGATTGGTCTTTTCCCGCAACAAAGACTACTCGATTAGCAGCTACCGGAGCAACAGTACAATTGGTAGTGTCGTATGACCACATTTCAACACCAGTACCTGCGCTAATGCCAACATATTTATCAGTCACTCCTGCGCATAAAATCCTAAGATCAAAATAGCAAAAGCTAAATGGAGTAGTGAAGCTTTTTGAATACTCCTTTTTCCAATATTGTCGTCCGGTAATGTAATCATAGGCATATAAATTGCCATTTTTATCGCCGAAGTAAATGGATTCAGTACCAGCAATGGGAGGGCTGGTAATAGTGGCGTTCACATAATAATTCCAGTGTTTTCTACCATTTTGACTATCGATACAAGCAATTTGTCCTTTATCGGTAACCACGTATAGAGAATTGAACTTAAGACAAATCCCCTTTGTGATGGGTTCATGCAAATCCAATTCCCAAATGGTTTTACCATCAAGAGCATTGAGTGCAAATATTTTTCCATCTACAGAAGCGACAATAAGATATCGATAAAACTTAAGTAATGGTGCTTCAACTACAGTTTTCAAGTCTCGACTCCAAAGAATAGTACCTGTTTTTGCATCCAAACAAAACAAGTTACCAGCCTCTGTTATCGCAAAAAGATCAATATTGCTGATCATCATACTGCTTTTTATGGATTCTCCAAGAGACTGATTCCATATCTTTTCTCCACTGAAAACAGAAGCACAACCAATAGTACCCTGTAAGGTTGAATAAAAGACTGAGTTATCGTAGACTAGAAGACCTCCAGAGAGAGATTCTCCAATAGATATGCGAAGTCTTTCGTGCAATGGAAAATACAATGTTTCTTTTACCATGCCACTTCGAGATTCATCTTTTTGATACGCATACCATTCTTCGGCAAATATCGTATTAAAGCTACTAAAAAGCAAGAAGAAAATAGCCAAAAATGCTAGTAGATGTTTCTTCATGAATAACCTTCCTAACGCGTACCGGATTTATCACCTCTTCGAAGGACACGAGGTTCTTTGTCAATAATTTCATGAGTTTGAGACAATTTTACAAATTTTTCTTTTGGAATGAAACCGTACAAGAGCGTATTGGAATACGCCCAGGTATATTTTCCAATAACAGTGCCTGGGAGAGTAGATACATTAGATCCAATACGCACATAATCACCGCAGATAAGGCCGAATTTGTCATGTTGAGTTTGTATTATCTGGTCTTGGATAAGCAGTTCTACTTCTTTTTGGTCAAACCTTCGATTGTCAGTTGTGGTTCCCGGTCCTATTCTAGCTCCTTTACCAATAATGCTATCACTTACAACTGTATGAGAGGAAACTTTTACATCGTTAAAAAGAAGGGAGTTCTTAACTTCACAGTTGTGACCCAAAACAACATAATCACCAATGACTGAATAGGGTCGGATCAAGCTGCTACTTCGGATGATGCAATTATTCCCAATCCAACAAGGACCTTGTATACTGACATATTCATCCACAATTGTGTTTTCACCAATATATACGATCCCTTTTAAAATAGCGGACTGTTGAATGAATCCTTGAATTTTACTGGTATGAAAAGAAAAAAGTGAATTTTTCAGCTTTAGCAAATCCCAAGGATGTACAGTATTGTCTATTTCAAAGGGACAAGCGTCCAAATCTTCAAAATAATATTCTAAAGACAGTTCGTTCATTGAAGTCCATCCTTTTGTCTTTTTGCTCTATTATAATGACCTTTGAGAAAGTTACTATGATTCAAATTGATTTCCATGTTCTCTTTTTTTTCTAATTTCTATAGTACAATAGAACTTCAGAAAGAGAGATGTAGGTGGTTTATGGGTGATTCAAAAAAAGTTTCACGCTGGTTTTTTGTTTTTTTTATACTGTTAACTTTTCTGATCGAACCATTTTCTTTCATTTATTCCAGCCAGAAGCCACTTCTTGCTACCCCTCGCCCCAATATCGGTTGTCAGATTTGCTGTGATCCATTCTCTATGGTTTCTAAGGATCAAATTGGTAGTGCCTGGTTTCAAGCTATTGAACAATTGTATTATCAGAAATCTGCTAGCACCGATAAGCCACTTCGAGATTTATCTATTGAAGAACTCCGAACCGAGTTTGATGAATGGCATTTTCATCAAGGTTGGGAATATCATTTGCATGATTATGGCTGGGCTGGGAAAACGGGCACCAGCGAATATTATCATTATGACCCTTGGGATCAGTACTGCTGGGAATATACAATACGTGAGTACCTGCAACCGGTAAAGGGATATGGTTATAGAAGAGCTGTAAAATGCGATACCGTGCGAGTTGAAATTGCAGCTCTTCAGTTAATTCATTGTTTGATTAATTGTAAGACTCGTAAAAAACTCCAAAGCCAAGGTTACCATGTTTTCTTTTTTGTCATTCCAAAGCTTTATCCATATAATGAATTTGTATTCTGTCATAAGGAGGAACTATGCTTTTAGATAATAAACCCGGACTGGTTGAGTTATTGATGGGAAACCAGGCTGTTGTTAGAGGTGCATTGGAGGCTGGTGTCAGTGTTGCTTCTACGTATCCAGGAACTCCTGCTTCTGAAATTGGCGATACATTTGCAAAATATGCAATTGCCGCAGATTCCTATTATTGGGAATACGCAACCAATGAGAAAGTAGCTTTTGAAACGGCATTGGCTGGCAGTTGGTCAAATTTGCGATCGATTGTCTCCATGAAGCACGTAGGTATCAATGTTGCTGCAGACGCTCTTTTATCCATGACATACGGTGGATCTGTAGCAGGACTAGTATTAGCTGTCGGTGATGATCCTTCTTGTTTTTCATCCCAAAACGAGCAGGATAGCAGAAATTATGCCCGTTTTGGAATGTTTCCCTGTATCGAACCATCTTCACCTCAAGAAACGAAAGATATGGTCAAATATGCATTCGATTTATCGGAAAAGTTTCGTCTTCCTGTTTTGCTGCGTCAAACGACAAGAAGCGCACACTGTTCTGGTAATGTAGAGTATGGACCAATTCCTGAAAAACGAAACGAACCAGAATTTACCAAAGATAAACTGCACAAAGCTGTTCTACCCTCTCATGCATATCAACTTCATCCTGATTTAATTTCTCGTTTCCATTCTCTACGAGACTTTATTTGCGATTCACCCTGGACAAGAATGACCCTGAAGGGAAAATTTGGCATAATAGCAAATGGATTAACAGGGAATTACGTTAAAGAAGCGCTGCACTATGAAAAAATGGAAGATGTCAGCTTTCTACATTTAGGAATCACATATCCTCTCCCAGAAAAAACCATGTTAACCTTCATCCAACATTGCGACACGGTTTTAGTAGTTGAAGAACTTGATCCCATTACAGAGGAAACTCTAAAAAGGTTAGCGTATGATCACGATGTAAAAGTGAAAATTCATGGTAAGGATGTACTTCCCAGTACATATGAATTCAACACAAAAATAGTACATGATGGTATTATGAAGGTTTTACACAAAACTCCGACCGTGTCTTTTCAAGGCGAATCTTTGCCAGAGAGTACTAAAATGCCACCAAGATTTCCAGTTTTATGTCCAGGATGTCCTCATAGATCAACTTTTTATGCTATTCGAAAAGCTGATTCCAAAGGAATATACCCCAGTGACATTGGATGTTACACCCTTGGTATTCAACCACCATTAAATGCAGTGGATACTTGTGTTTGTATGGGTGCCTCTATTGGTGTCGGATCAGCTTTGGCACATTTCCACAAGGAAAATGTCTTTGCTACTATTGGTGATTCTACTTTTTTCCATACTGGATTACCTGCGTTAGTGAATGCATTGTGGAATAAATCCAATGTCAACATTGTTTTGGTTGATAACAGCATAACTGCAATGACTGGTCAACAGCCAAATCCTAGTTGTGGACTTAATTCTGTATTTGAAAAAATAGATGAACCTATATATCCCGAAAAAATTGCTGAAGCGATGGGTGTAAAATTTATCCGTGTTATCAATCCACTGAAAATTAAAGAATCTATTCAGGTATTCAAAGAAGCAGCTGCCTTTACAGATGGTCCTTCTTTTATAGTTTCTCGCGCTCCTTGCTGTATGCTACCCGGATATCAGAAACAAACTCCTGTCAGAATTGATCCTGAAGCTTGTACCGGATGTAAAATCTGTACCTCAAAGTTTAGTTGCCCTGCATTAATATGGGATGAGACTCTGAAGCATCCTGTTGTAGACACAGATCTTTGCAATGGTTGTAATGCATGTATAGAAGTTTGTCCATCAGGAGCTATTTTAGAAGGAGGGGAGTGATACCATGAAAGAATTTAACATTGTAATGTGTGGTGTTGGCGGCCAAGGAACAGTTCTTGCCTCTAAAATTATTGCTCAAACTGCTATTCGCAACAATGTGAATGCCCGAGTTGGGGAAACTCATGGTATGTCTCAACGTGGTGGTACTGTTATCTCTCATGTACGCATTGGAAGTGAAGTATATGGTGCATTAATCCCAGAAGCTCAAGGGGATTGCATGTTAGCTTTTGAACCCGTTGAAAGTATGCGATATATGAATTATGTGAAAAAAGGTGCTTATGTTATTGTTAATCAGCATCCCATAGTACCAACATCGGTAAATGCCGGGCTAGCTACTTACCCAAGCTTTGAAGAAGTAAAAAAAGAGTTACAAAGAGTAACTGATAAGATTATTAGTATAGACGCTTCCAAAATTGCCTCAGAAACAGGAGGAATAATCTCCCTTAATATGGTAATTTTAGGGATGTTTTCTCAAATACCAACCTGCCCCTTCTCTAAAGAAGAGCTTAAAAAATCTATTGAAGAATTAGTAAAACCTAAATTTGTACAGCTTAATCTGAATGCTTTTGATCAGGGAGCTAAAGTAAACCACTAGCCGATTACAATACAAGTAATTGTTTTTGTAACTCCGCCGATGATTTGGATTTCATCGCTGACTATCTGTCCGAGTCTTTTCAAATCATCGGCTTCTATATTGATGATTAAATCATATGGACCCGTGACCAAATTGACTTCTTTAACACCCTTAATTACTCGGATTTTGTTCAAAGCTTCTTCTGTTTTTCCTGCTTGTGCTTCAAGCAGAACATAGCCTCTGGAAATCATATGGATCCTCCTAGAATTGGTTTGGTTTCTAGTATAGTGTTTTTTATGGGAAATGCTTTGTATATATCCAAGACTTTCTATAATAGTAAATTGTTTTGTCTATTGTAGGAGGGGTGTTTTTTATGGAACTCTACACAATATGGTTATTGATACCTTTATTATCTGTTGCTTGGTTGCTCGTTTGCAGGAATCATAAGCATTCCTACTATGGTGCCGTTACCTTTATCACTGTAGTGGTGATGATGGGTATGATTTTATTCTTATACCCGGTCCATCAGTTATCTGATCCAGTATTTACCTTAGCCAATCATGGACCATTTCACCTATCTTTTACAATGGATATGATGGCATGGATAGCATCATTATTTTGTCTGATTGTATGGTTGTTTTCTTCTCTGTATTCCATTCATTATTTCTCAGAAAAAAACGATAAAAATATTAAACGTTACCAGATTTTTTCTTTGTTAAATCTATACTGTGTTTTGCTTATTTTCAACGCAGACAATTGGGTTACTTTTTTTATCTTCTTTGAGTTGCTACTTGTTGTTTCATATGTTCTGATCATTCACCACCAAAAACCAGATACGTATGCGGCTGGATTGCGATATGTATTCTTCCAAATTATTGGAGGATTATTCTTTCTCAGTACTATCATGATTCAATATTCTCTTGTAGGAACTACTGCTTTTTTACCGGGTGGTTATACAGCATTATCCGAATCTTCGTTTTTTATTATCTTGTTTTGGGGTTTCGTGATTGCTTTTGCTGTCAAGGCAGGTCTTTTTCCTGTGCATATATGGTTACCAGAAGCCCATCCAGTAGCTCCTTCTCCTGCTTCTGCACTTCTTTCTGGTATGGTAATCAAAACAGGAGTTTTTGGCATCCTTAGAATGACATTGGAAACTTTTGGTGTGTGCAACCTAGTTGGTGATACATCTGTTACGATTCTTCTTATCATTGCGATTTTTACAATGTTTTGGGGTTCCGCCATCGCTATTGGACAGATTCATATTAAACGAATGCTTGCATATTCCAGTGTTAGCCAAATGGGCTATATTGTCATGGGGACAATGTTATTATCACCCATTGCATTGCTGGGAGCACTACTGCACATGTTGGCTCATTCAATGGTTAAGTCCTTATTATTCATGTCTGCAGGTACAATGATTCATCAAGCGAATACATCGGATGTGACAAAATATGACGGTTACGGTCTTCGCTCCCCTATAGTTTTCGGTGCTTTTACCATTGGAGCTCTATCCATGATTGGTTTTCCATTGTTTGCGAATTTTATCACAAAATGGGCATTAGGCGTTGGAGCGGTAGAAGCTATCCAAATGGGATACGTGGAACCATGGCTTGGAGGACTTGCTATTGGTATCCTTCTTTTGAGCAGCATTCTTAATGCATTGTATTATTTACCTATTATCATACAGGGTTGGTTTCATTCTCCTCAAGAAGAAGATGACGAAGACCATCCTTTCAATGAAAAACCACCTCTTCCGCGTTTCAAAACCCCTTATACGGTGAGACTGTCAGATTAACTGTGTAAACACAATATGATACACTCTATCTATCATTACACAGGAGGACCTGA
>CAZOYI010000320.1:0-1540 GCA_964583965.1 uncultured Caldisericota bacterium | reverse complement strand
TATCAAGACCATACCTGCCAAACCAATTGTTTCCAGGGGGAAGCTTTTGCTGCGTATGACCCCTGTGGGAATATGATTTCCTTGGTAGCAAACAACACAGGAGCAGAAGTATGGGCCAGAGCAGTGGATAAGAATTCCAATGCGACCATTGGGATTTACAACCTTTACAATATGGAGATTCCGTTTTCTGCGCTGGCAACCATCCATCCTTCTTACGACCAACCCATCAATGGACCTATTGAGTTCCACATCCCTGAACAAGGGCAATGGGATCTAAAAGAACTCCTTGCGAACATGACCAGAGTAAACACTACTGTTGGAGAAAATGGAGTGGATGCTACTATTGGTGGAGATGATGATTGTGAGGATACTATTTGTGAAAGTAAAGACCCTTGCGAAGATGAAAATTTAATAAGGAATGGCATGGGTTTTGGTGTAAAACATTGGGATAGAATTGGTCAAGATTATGAATGGCAACTATTTGAAGTGTGGGATCAAGACGAAGATGGAAATTGGTACCATGCTGGATATATCTGGTTACTTGTTCCTACATGGTTTATTGAATCAATCGATGAACAGGCAAAAGACAGATTTAGAGATCAAGGTTTTTCTGAAGACCATATCGATCGTATATCCGAACAAATGGGAGATTGCTATGAAAGAGGAGCAAGTAGAGTTGATTGTTACCCTATTAGATGTCCAGATGGAACATGCGGAATAGAATGTACTGGAAAATTTGGTACAGAACGTGGAGATCCATTTAACTCTTGCGAATAAATTTTGAAAGGACGTAAACATGAGAAAAACGCAATACGCTATCTTGGTATTTTTTCTTTTATTTGTTTTCACATTATCGGCTCCAGTACATTCAGTAGAAGTAGACCAGGAGTTTTCTCAAAGCAATAACACCCTTCCTTATCGTGTAGTTACCAATTCTATAGCTGTAGATGGAGAAAATTCAACCTATATTGCAGGTATTTGTTTCAATGACTATAGAATGAGACCTCCATGGTGGAGTCGTCTAATATGTATTGACAACACATCTGCAGGTTTTTCAAAAACGTATAACGGAGGATCCAGCGATGGTTTTGTTATAAAGTTGGATGCTTCTGGTGAGACTATTGAATATGCTACCTATGTAGGAGGAAGTGGAGGAGATTGGATCACCTCAATGGCCTTGGATGAACAAGGCTTTTTATACGTCGGTGGATTCACTACTTCCAATGAAGATTCCTTTCCCATAGGAGGCGATATTCCAGGTTTTCAAACATCACATTCTGGTTCCGACGATGGTTTTCTTATGAAAATTGACACCAAATGTGATGAAATTGTATATTCAACTTACCTTGGCGGTAATTCAAGCGACACCATTAGCGCAATAGCAGTCGATTCTGAGGGCAATGTATATGCTGGAGGCGAGACTTTTTCTACAGAAGATTCTTTTCCCATAGGAGGCGATATTCCCGGATTTCAACAAACTTGTATTGAGAACCTGGGGGATGGGACCAATGGGTTTGTAGTAAAATTGAATCCTGAAGGA
>CAZOYI010000319.1:0-1722 GCA_964583965.1 uncultured Caldisericota bacterium | reverse complement strand
GGGAAACTCACTATAAGTTTTTCTGGGATGGGTCGGGGGGGGGGGCAAAAACTTGGGTATACTATCTAATGTGTCCAACTATTTGTCCGCACCCCCGACCCATCAAATCGGTGAAACTGATATATGCCCACCTCCAAACGTCAATATAATTGGTAATTTTGATGAATGGGGAAAGAAATATGGTAAAATTCCCTTGGCTGGATCTGGTTAGTTTGATATAATTTCAAATGTCTTTAGAATATTGTTCTTTTCTACACGAAAAGGAGTGAATGCATGAAATACTTAAACAAAAGAACTTTAGCAACAATTAGTGTGCTAATGTGTATTTTCACTCTTTGTAGCTGTTCTGAAAAATCATCACAAATGAACGAAAAACCATCTTACCCAATGAAAAACAGTACATTGGTGGAAGTATGCACGGAACTTGAAGCGACCTATCCTGCCATTCAACTCGAAAAGCAGAATCCATCGGTGGATTGTATTGTCTATGAAATATTCACTACGGATGAGAATAAAGGAGAAAAACAATTTTTAGGCACACCTTACCCTTGTGGTTCTATGTATTTCAAGAAGTGGACTCGATCGATGAATAGCGATGACCACCGATTACCCCGAACAGTACTCCAAAGGCAGCAACTTGATTTTCATTCTTACAAAGATCAAACAGGGCAACCAAATGAGACTGTTTGGTTAGAAGATACAACTTCTTCTTTACATGGAATATCACCTGATCATTCTTTTGTAGTAGAATCTTACGAATTTGATGTTGAACATGAGATGTATATACTATCCCTATCATTGAAATGTGTGGAAGATTTCTTTAGTAAACCACCTGAAACACGTCCTCCCAATTGGAGCCTCCACCTGATTTTGAACGATAGTAGAGACATGCGAAAGAATCTGTATTCCTGGACTCTTCCTATTCAGACTGAAGAAGAATCCTAAGATGTATAATGAGGAAAGAAGGATATTATGAAAACAACACGCTATGTAGTTTTGTTCCTTATTTTAGTATTGGTTTCAACGTTATCAACACAGGTATATTCTGTTGGACTACCAACCCTGAGTAACAAAACTGGTGATATGCCTAGTAGTTTCCATACTCGTCCCAATAGTACCCTAGTTGCTGTTGATCAAGAAAATTCGACCTACATCGCTGGAACATATTTTGAACCATACCCTTCCATTTTCAAGCAAAAACCCGTTTTATGTATTGATGATACTACACCAGGTTTTTCAAAAACATTTAATGGTGGTCGCATGGATGGTTTTGTTATCAAACTGGATGCCTCTGGTGAGACTATTGAATATGCTACCTATGTAGGAGGAAGTGGAGGAGATTGGATCACCTCAATGGCCTTGGATAAACAAGGCTTTTTATACGTTGGTGGATTCACCACTTCCAATGAAGATTCCTTTCCCATAGGAGGCGATATTCCAGGTTTTCAAACATCACATTCCGGTTCCAACGACGGCTTTATTATGAAGATTGACACAAAAAATGATGAAATACTCTATTCCACCTATATTGGCGGAGAGTCGAGTGATGGTATTACTGCAATCACAGTTGATGCCCAGGGAAATGTATATGCTGGAGGCGAGACTTTTTCTACAGAAGATTCCTTTCCCATAGGAGGCGATATTCCCGGATTTCAACAAACTTGTATTGAGAACCTGGGGGATGGGACCAATGGGTTTGTAGTAAAATTGAATCCTGAAGGA
>CAZOYI010000318.1:0-19371 GCA_964583965.1 uncultured Caldisericota bacterium | reverse complement strand
ATATGGCTACCAATACTTGGAAGTCCGGAGTTATTGATGCCCGAACATTCCATCGTAACGAAGGAACCTACATTTTTGATCTATCACGAGACAATGGTGCTCAAGTAGACACATGCGGTGTTGATTTTGGTGGTCCGGTAAGTCAAAATCATGACAAAGACCATGTGATTGATGATTATGAACTTCTACCGCTCTATGTGACTGCTTTCAAATTCGGAGATGACGATAATGATCGATCCTTTGCACCATACTGGAGCTTAAACAAACCCTATGAGTTTTCACACGAAGTGTACATTTCTGGTCTTGAAAAAATCGATGTTGTACCCAAAAATGACTGGGTTGTTTCCTATGGTCCTTCTCCTCTTACTGCAGGTTGTGTACCAGAACTACTATCTGGTGAGCAGGCTTTAACCTTCTCTGTTTTAGATGCAGAGGGAAATCCAGTCGATCTCTCTAGGGGAATACCAGATCCAAGTGGAAACGATGTAGTAGAAGACAAAGTGATCTGGAATGTTTTAATTAAAGATCCTCATCCTGACAACAAAGACTACTTTGGAAGAGATGCTGTCTTGCCCAGGTACTATTGGGTTCGAACAGATCTCCATAACGATGATGGAACTCTTGTCAATAACTATCGCATGTATAGTTTCTCCAGAAATCCATTCTTGCCCATCGTAACCAATTTTGATGACAAAGAAAATGGTAACTATGTGTTTGAAGGATTCTGTGCTAATGACCAGGGCACAATGAAAGTATTTATAGATTCCCCTGACCGTAAACACCGTGGTATTGTGGATGTGAGAATAAATCTTCCTAGTGTTATTTACGGAGTTGGTAATACGTCAATATCAAATCAAGACGGAAATACACCAATATTTGAATCAGATGGTAGCCCTACTAACCCTGACTTTATCCTGACTACCGCAAATGCGAACCAATATGTAGTTTTACCCTACATCTTTGATGCAAGAGGAAATCCTATTATTGGTGAAAAAACTACCGAATGTGGTAGTTCCACAGGTTCTGAGTCCAGACTTACTCGTTTTACCCCCTTCAACACTAATGTTTGGTACTTTGACAAAACGGATCTGTCATATGTACTGTACTATATGTACGAACTTAGAAAACCTGTAATGATGCCGATAAACCGTCGTATTGCTAATATCGGTTGGAGTATATCCGTTAAGAATCCCGATGCCATTACAGGCAACTATATTGCGGGATTCCCAATATGGCAAAGACCAAGTTGGCAAAGCCCACTTACAATGTTATTTTATGATGCTAACTCAGATGGGCACAATGATTTGTACACTTACTATAATACAACCAATTGGCAATACGAAGACCAAACGTTTGAACTGCAGCCTGTTTTTGACGTTCCCCCTGCCAGAAACATCCGCGGATGGGGACGCGGTTGTATTTACAATCATCCTTATGAAGGCGGTTATTTATTCCCAGATTGGAATAGTGCTGATTATTACTTAGGAGCCAAGGATAGTACTGAAGTAACACAGCCAGGTGAAACATGGTTTTTGTTCTATCCCGATTATGCCTGTGATTATGGTGTATTAGTTGGAAAGAATCCTTATTCTAATTCTGTGTTTGGTGACGTAGCTGGCGGTATGGGCAACTTTAGAGGTATTGAAACTTATCCTCTTGATATAAAATATCGTTTTAACACCTATATTTCTGACACCAGAGGATTCTCTAACGAAGACGGTACATTCCGGATGGATTGGGATGCCTTTGTAAATCACAATGGTGCTGCTCGAATTCCCAAAGTAGAATTATTCGATGAGACAACAGGTACTGAATTGGGTAAGAGTTTGCTAGATATCAATAACTACGACCTTATTTACGGAAAAGAGAATTTTATTAAAGTTAGACTCTCACCAAATAGCTCTCCTGATCTTTCCATGAAACCCTATAGTCTTCTCCGTGTTGGGTATTATTATCCAGACACAAGAGCAGAGAATTATATTGAAGCCAGAACATCGGTTGAGGGGAGCATTGAATGGGAAGAGAAACCAATTGATGGTAGTACAGAGGCGATCTTGAAAATTACCCCTACAGGATCTTGGAAAGATATTGTTGAACTCAGTATGTTGTCGACAGATATTAACGGTTATTTAAATATTCTCACCTGGGACTTGTCCCGATTTGATGTTGTGAAATCAATCGATATTCAAATCAAAACAAGCCGTCAGCTTCGTGTTAATCAGACCGACACAATCACCATCTATGTTCGTGAAGCTGGAACAGAAAAATCATTGTCTGGTGCTGACGTACGCATTCAAGGTCCTGGTATTAATGAAAAAGGTGAAACCGATGACGAAGGCAAAGTAAGTTTTGAAGTTACTCCCAATGACAAAGGTGTTATCACTGTAACAGCTGATCATGACCTTGGTGAAGACACAGACGTAATTGTAATTTTAGACGAAGAGAAAAATAGCACCCTTAGTCTGCATATTTTCCCAATAGATAATGAAACATCCGAAACACGAATTGAAATCATTGGTCAAACAGACGTAACAAATACTATCACGATTAATAGAGAAGAAACCATCGTAAAAGAAGATGGTTTCTTCTCCAAACTTGTTTCCCTAGAAGAAGGAATGAACATGATCCTGATCACTGCAATTTCTTCTAATGGAAAAGAAGCAACCAAAATAGTGAAAGTCAGACGCGACACGACTGTAGTTTTCACAATAGATCCAATTCCCGAGATCATAGTAGACCGTGAGGTTATTCTATCTGGTTCTATTGAGAAAGACGCAACCATTCTTGTACAAGGTAAGACTGTAGAAGTTCGCGATGAAAAATGGCAAATTTCTCTTTCCTTAGATTTTGGGAAAAATATTGTTACAATAGAGACAAAAGATGCTTTGGGTAACAAAGCAAAAAAAGATGTTGAAGTAAGTATCTATCGCAAAATGGAAATTAAACTTACAATCGGCAGCACAAAGATGTATATTAATGGGACGCCGGCAGATAAGCCTTTGTCGGCTCCTCCATATATTCGTAACGAAAGAACTTTTGTTCCGATTCGTGTGATATCAGAAGCATTTGGAGCTGATGTTACGTGGTATCCTGAAACAAAAGGTATTGTGATTGAATTTATGGAGCGAAAGATTGAAATGCAAGTTGGATCAAAAGAAGCTTTTATTGATGGTCGTAAAGTCATTTTAACAAATGCACCTGAAATTAAAAATGGAAGCACTTTTGTACCTCTGCGATTTGTAACGGAATCCTTGGATGCAGTTATTGGATGGAATCCAGATGCAAGAGAGATTACCATTACTCTGTATGCATATTAAACAGGTGATGTTGTATATGAAGCTCTTTCTGTGTAAAGGAGAGTACAAATGAAGAGACTGTGGGCAAGCTGTCTAGTATTTTTTATGAGTTTCTCTTTATTTTCAGTTTATTCTGGTCAGATGCCAAGTGTAAATGCAAAAGAAGAGAACATGCAAGCACTATTTGCTGCTACTACATTCCATAATATGGGATACGATCAATATGGGGAACCATTTACTGAAGAATGGAAGAGGTTTCCATGGGAAAGTGCCCCAGGAATGGAATTGTGGGGTAGGCCAGGTTACCAGATGCCAAATGCACAATTGGCGAAAGATCCTGCAAACCCAACCGTGAATATTCCTGCTACTCTCGCTAATGGATTCTATACAAACCCTGTTTTGTGGGGCACAATCTTTTTGGATGTAACCTCAGCAAATGGAATGAGCAACTTATGCGATACTTGGTATGTCATTTTGGATGATGCTGGTCAGTTATGGCTTGATTCAGATGGGGCATTTAATGATCCAAGATACTATGCATATGCCGATCTTTCCGATCCAAACTACGTACCAGGTAGTTGTATATCCAATCCAAAAACGCAAATTGACCCTATTCCCGGCAATAACACTCAGGGACCCTATATTATGGATCCAGGTTATTTCTACAATGATCGGGACCCAAGGCCAATTTACAAAAACAATATCTTTTTCTGGGATAATCGCCAGGGCGGTATTGGAACAAAAAGATTCTTCAAAATGGGCTGGGCAGATCAAGTTGACTACGACGCCAATACCGCAGTAGCAATAGATCATTGGGATATTGGTATTGACCTTGAATTCTTCCGAAATCCCGATCCATCTGTCATAGAGTTTCAAGATGAAATGTTTGTCAATCTCTCTTATACTTTCTGCGGAGTTTCTACTACTTCTGGATATGATTATGGTGAATTCATCTATCAAAAAGGTAGCGGAAACATTCTTCCTGAAGTCCAGGTGCAAGACATACGCGAAACCTATGTGACCATTCGAGACGATATGGGACATAACGTTACATACGAACCCATGACATATGTGAGATTTGGTGATCTTGACGTCGGTTTGTCTCTCAACTATTTCCCTGGAAATCCCACTGAGAGTTTAGCCATTAACCATGTACTCCATACAGATTTTTCCACTCGTGTAGGTTTTTATGATACCGACGAGTTTATTTACAGAAAACAAGATGCCGATGGCGAAGGGTTACAGTTTGAAGTTGAAGTGGGTGATATCCGACTTACACCTGTCAATTCTGTACGATACTCCGACCAGCTACGAAATAATTCTCTGTTTACTTTAAACCCCACCAATATCAACAAAGGTCCTGGACAACTATGGCTCGGAGGTATTTGGGCCGGTGACGTCCTTGTATTGTCTGAGGTTATTGAAGGGGGATGTTTATCTCCTACTTATGATCTGAGTGTTCAAACTGATTTATGGATGGGAACAAATCCTTCTGTTACTTCAGCGAGAATTCGTTCTGAACTCAGCGATATTGTTGCCCATGCACAAGACCTAAACAAAAGTACTTCTGTATCTGTATGTGAAGAGGACAATGATGTAACCATGCCTGTCACCACCTTCCACAATATCGATCTCAAATACAGAGAATATGTTGGTGTTGAGATTTGGAAGGATGACGGTGTAAACAATATGTTTATTACCTCTCCTGACGAATGTGATGATTGCAAACCTCACGATTTATCCGATAACTACCATGAAGGCGTTTCTTCAGAACTATATTTAGGGACCCTAAATGGAAGTCCTGACTTAGACTATGGACGCTCTCTAACAGCTATTCCTAAAACCGTTCTTTATTACGATGCAAGCGGAAATGCCATTTTTGGCTTGGGCGAACCTGTCTACCGCAAGCGCATTGGAAATGTTCTTCGTGAAGTAGAAGTCGGCGATATCCGTGTATACGATATGCAATACTCTGCAAATGGAAATCAGATCAAATATCCAAAGAATTCAGTTGTTCGCGATGGTGATCCTGATCTTGGAAATATATTAAGTTTATTTGGTTCTGATTTACGATATTTCGATGAACCCGATCCATATAATTCTGAAAATCCTTCCAATTCGACCCTCGATTGGTTTGAAGATATTTACAGAATTGGAGAAGGCGAAAATTACCTTGAGTACGATGTTACGATTCGAGCATTAGGTGCTCAAAATGAGCTTCTTTATGTCGATTTGGATAATTCAGGCGATGTCTCGAGAGATGATATCCGAATTTTCTCCTACGATTTCCATAATGGATCTATTGTTCGATTAGGAGATGCTGATATTGGATTAGTATTCAATCCAAATACTCCTCCTTCCCAAATGGTAAATCCAGTGTCCATGTGTATTACCAGAGATGGAATAGGGTATCCTGAATATGGCTATGCCGATATTGATCTTTCAGGCACAGTAACTCCTGGAGATATTCGACTAACTCCGGTAGCTGATTTCTCTCCTGGTACTGTTGTTTCTGCCTCCGATTTTGATGCTGGTTACGAAGATCCTCCAGGTTCTGGAATTATCGTATATACACCACTTGAAGAAAGAACCATCGACATCTCGGAAAGCAATATTGTATTTATCCGTGTTGTTGATGATACTCCTCCCTATCCCATCCATGGAGAAGATATTCCAATCACTCCATTTGTTACCTATGCGGGAATTCGAAGAATTACCGAAGTAACCGTTGCTGGCGATACCTATGAAGCTGGGACTAGAATTTCTGCTGGTGATGTATATCGTTATTCCTTTAAGGCCAATATGCTCCGCCTGGGTGCTAACGGCAATAAACGTTATGTCGATATGGCTGTTGTTCCTGGAAAAATTGGAATGGATATTTCCTTTAGCTCTCCTCTGAAAGTAGAAAGAACAACCGAAATTACAGTAGAATTCCAAGAAAAACTCGGGGTTGGCGAACAAGTGATTGTCTATTTCTATGACTTAGGAAACTTCGACACATCCGTTTCCTTTGTTGGCAGGCGCACAGTTACCCGTACTGATCCCATTGCCAATTTACACTTTACACCTTGGAGAGGATCTATTGATGACTCTGGCCAATTCGGAAATCGATATTTCCGCGTTGAAGCGTTCAAAGTAGAAGATCTTCCCCATGGAAAAGACGAATACTGGCGATTCAATCGACCACCAGATGGTCTATACGAAGATCCATTCTGGGCAACCCAAGTATTCCGCATTGGTAAACTTTCTCTTGAAGCACAGAAAGAAATGCGTTATCCTTTAGACCTTCCTACTCCCCTCATTCCTCCTTTCCCACGGAATTATGAAAATATATACGACTGCTATGAATACTACAAAACACCTGTAGAAGCATGCGAAATGAGTGTTTTACCTGACAAGAAGTGTTTGACAATGTATGAGCAGCGACAACCTTCTTTCTCTGTTACTCTTTATGACCCAGATGATCCACTTGATGTAAATGATCCACATTCAATTCCTATCTCCAGTAACTTTGGTGTAGATCCCTTATTCTACTTCAATGTACACGGTGGTGGTATTGCATGGCTCTTTACCACATATTTTGATGAAGCTGGCGTGGACAAAGGAATTGTCCAAGTGAACCAGGACAACACCTACTTCATGTGGCATTGGCAAGATTTGGGATACAACAATATGCTCGATTCAGCCGATGTTCTCCAATATCTTGGTTCAGGTGGTCCTGGACGATGGGTTGACAATGACTGTACCGAAGGTACCGGGCTAGGCTTTCCAAATTGCGGATTTGCCGATGAAAACAACCGTATTCCACCTCCTGGTGATATTACTTTTGGTGATACTTTTGATGGATATTTCGTGATGACATACGGTGTACCCGTTCACATCAGTAACTTTGAAGAAGGCAAAGAGCCCGGCGGTAGAGGTTTAGTGATTGCCAGACCCACCAATTCTTCCACTCCTGTTGAGGTTACTTTCTACTCCAAAGAAATGCTCTTTGACTACAACGCAGCTATTATACATGCCCCCTACTTTATCCGAGACTTTTCCCAAGGTGTTGATTATTGTGGTTCTGCACGCCTAGATGTTATCCCAGCCGATCCCGTCCTCAATTTTGTTGATGTAAACTGGGTGGACCACGCACTCCAATACTCTACTGTAAACTATACACAAGGCAGTTTTGCCCTTAGCAATATGGAAGTACCGCCTAATCCATTCATTCAAGCTCGATATGACCCTATCCTATTTGATTGGCAAGAGGATCTGCGATCCTATCCAGGTGGTCAAACCCATACGGGTCGTGTAAAGGGTAGCGTTTCTTCCGACGTTGGCATGGGCGATACAGGCCGAGCTTCTGGTTTTAATGCCTATCCTGCCATTCACTCACGTCAATCTGCTAAAAAACGTTTTACCTCGAATTATGATTTTGACAAACAATGGCAGTATGATCAGTTCAACAAACTCGGAACCGAATTTTATCCTCTTACTGATTATGGTTTATACTTCATTCTGAAGAATTTTGACAACGAGCACTTTAGCTTCCAGCGCAACGAAAGCCGACCCGATCTCAAGATCAAAGAAATTCGGCTAAAAGGTCCTTTTGCAATGCCAAAACGATTCTTTGATCAAGACGATAGCAACACCTTCTATACACTTCGATACAACGAATACAACGAACTTCAAAACGTACCTATACAATATGATTACAGCGGAGAACTGATTATTGATGAGCAAAACTGGGCGTGGTTTGAACAAGTATTAAGCGACTTTACCACAACCACCTCCCCCTACACCAAAAACTTCACCATTGGATTTGGTGATACTGTTCATTACGAAGACTACGAAGATATTAACCCCGTTCTCATGTTTAACAGACGATTACATTATGAAGATGCCGCTCCAGATGCACTTCTAACCGGATCAGATCCAAACTGCTTTGTTATTGATGAAATTATCCCAGTCAATCGAGGAAAGATCACCATTGAAGTCGAACTTTCCAATGGTATTGTACGATCCTTCCAAGATTGCTGCGAAGAAAAAGCAGAAGGATTCCTGGTACATGCTCTCGATCTGAAAACTGATAAAGAAAGCTTTATTGTCGATGAAGATCAAAAAGTAACGGTTACTTTAAATGAATACGAACCAAAAGGCTTTGATCCCTCTTACACCGACTATGTTCGCGAATGTAACGATGCTATCGTTGCGATTTGGCAAGACCGCGGTGTATACAACCCTGGCACCAAGTCTTATGACGGTGCTGGAGATGGTTGGATCACAAGAGCTCCTCGCAGTTCCATTAAAACCGAATATGCACTCCAATTTGATTATGCCGACGATACCAATAAAGATGGCAAAGTATCCTTTGCTGATTTTGAAACTGAAATTATTGGTACCTACGATTTAAATACCAATACCTGGTCTAGTGGTGTCATTGATGCTCGAACTTTCAATATTAACAATGGAACGTATACATTTGATCTGAATGAAGAAAATGGTGCACGTCTCACATCTGTTGGATGGGATTTTGGCGGTGGAGAAATTCAGGGAGATTTATCCATCCCTGACCATATTATTGATGCTGATGAAATCTTACCTGTCTACATTACGGCGTACAAATACGGCGATGACAATAACGACAGAAGCTTTGTATACAATTTAGCAAATGCAGCTGGCAGCAATATACCCAAGGAAATTGAACAATATTATCAATATTCCCACGAAGTATATTTGTCTGCTCAGACGCAGCTCGAAGTTAAACCTCACAATGATCTTATTGTTACATATGGTCCCGATCCATTAACTGCTGGTGTTACACCAGAACTAGCCGATCCTCAAAATCCTTTCACCATCCAAGTTTTAGATGCCGAAGGAGAACCTGTGGATCTACAATTTGGTGTACCCGATCCATCTGGCGAAAGGATGATTGAAGATAAGGCTATCTGGGATAAGCTGATACTTGATCCTCACCCCGATAATACCTATTTCTATGGTGATGATGCACGGTTACCACAGTATTACTGGCTACGTACCGACCTTCACAATAGCGACAACAGCATGGTCAATAATACAATGCTCTATTCCTCATCCACCAATCCCTTTGTTCCTATTGAACCTGATTTCCGTGCTAAAAATGAAGGCAAATACATCTTTAAGGGTTTCTGTGCCAATGACGAAGGAAACTTTGATGTATTTGTCTACACCCCGGATCGCAGAAACTTCGGTAAAGCAAGCGTCAAAGTTGTTTTACCCGATGTAACATACAAAGTAGTCAACACGGACGATCCTACTGGAACAGAATATACATCTCCTGGCGAACCCGACTTTATCTTGACTGCCGGAGACAACCGCGTCTACCACATTACCGCCTATGTGAAAAACGCGCAAGGCGTACCACTGAAAGGTGCTGGTTCTACAGTATCGGTTTGCGGTGGAAACGAAACCGAAACTGCCCGATTTACACTCCTCACCAACGCTCCCAAGAACTACGGTTGGGCATATGGACAGGCTGCATGGTTTACTAGTCCGCTGGTTGAACCAAATCGGGAGTATTCCTATATGGCAGCTGGACAAGATGGTGGATATGGCAATACATCATATGCAGATATCCATGTTGGTCTTGACCTAAACAACAATGGCCAAATTGATACCGGTAATAAAGAAGTTAAAGATATTGGTGGATTCCAAGCTTACTATTACAATTATTACCTTACTCAAGGAACAAAGTTCTATCTAGATGCTGGTTATATGTGGACCTTCTACAATACACGAAACTGGATGTGGGATGATGGTACCTTTGATACCAATACCATGTTCCTTATTATGCCTGAAGATCGCATCCCCTATATCGAAGATCGCATTGCCCAGTACTCTTCCCTGAAAAAGGGATGGGGCTTAGGTGCCATTTACAATAGTCCCCACGAAGGCGGTTATCTGTTTATTGATGCTGATGACGACCATGTGTTATCTTACCGTGATTCTCTCAACCTAGACAGCGAAGGAAAAACTTCCTTCTATGTGTGGGCAGAAGATATCTGCAAGCTTGGTGGATTGGTCGGCAATAACCGTTATTCCAACAATGACTTTTTTGCCGATGTATACGGGAACCCAGCTGAATATAATGAAAATTCACCCAAGCGTATGCAATCACGTTTCTTCAACCGTTGGCAAACCGTCATGATATCCTACCACTACTCTTGGTGCTATACATATTCGTATAGAATAACTTATCAAATTACAACTGCAGACAATACCTATCGCATGGATTGGGAAGCAATGCCCAATCGATATCTTGAACTAGGTCAACCAAAAGTAGATCTATATGATGCCACAACTGGTTTAGCGATTGGAAAAGACTTCTTAAATCAGGATGCTTACGATATTACGTACGGTAAAGCCAATAACATTTTGGTACGTGCCTATCCTGCTGATAAACGCGACTTACCACTCCAAAAAGGTGGATCCATCATGTTAGATGGTAACGAGTACTATCCTCAATCTGTCTTTGAAAGCGGAGCTTACGGCCCCCAACTCGAAACCTCAATTTATGGAAATCTGTTTACATGTGATGATGATCCTCAAGCACGTGAAACCATCATTACCTATTCACCGACTGGTACAGGTAGTGATCAAGCTTACTTGCAATACTGGAACCAAAATACTCGATTTACCTATCCCAATTTCTACATGGTAGGTGGATTGGCAACATTGGATATTTCAAAGGGAATTGATATCAAGATTATGTCTGAGAAGAACATTCCTTCTGAAAAGACATCCAAAGTTGTCCTTTACATGAAAGAAGCTGGCACCAATGCCGCCGTGCCCGGTGCAAAAGTAACCATTGAAGGACTTGGAGTAAAGGACAGCAAGACTGCCGATAGCGAAGGTAAAGTTGATTTCACAGTCATGCCCGAATCCCAAGGAATTCTTGTTGTACATGCTACTATGGATGGTTTAGTGGACGGATACACCGTAATTGGTGTTGATAAAGTTGCAACTGCTACATCAATGAATTTAGATCCAGTAGTAATCAATTCTGAAGAAGAAACAGCAACCGTGTCTGGTTCTGTTGAAATCGGATCTTCTGTTACCATTAATGACCAAGTTGCCAACGTCGATGATCAAGGCTATTTCTCACATACACTCAAACTAACTGCTCTAATAAATGTTGTAGAAGTAACTGCTGTCGATCCATACGGCAATACAGTACGAAAAGTACTCAATATCCAAAAGCAAGATTCTCGCTTACAAATTGATTTACTTCTCAATGATAAATACATTGAAGAAGATTCGATCGATGTAAACGGAAAAGTCACCCGTGATTCTTCGGGTGTTGAAACAGATCGTTTGATCTGGGTTTTCGTAAACGGAATAGAAGCAAAGGTTGTAGCTGATGAAGCAGCTACAACCTTTGATTTTGAAGCTCAGATTCCTGTTGAAGTAGGCAAAAACCGTATTGAAGTGAACGTACGAACAAACGATGGTTTTGCCAAAAAAGTAGTTGAAATACCAAATTACCGCAGACGATTTGTCCACCTTCAGATTGGGAACAAGACTGCTACAGTCAACGAAGATGAGCTAGCTTTGGATGCAGCTCCATATATCAAAGAAAGCCGTACATTTGTCCCTCTCTCCATTATTGCAAAAGGATTGGGTGCTGATGTTGAATGGGTAGCGCAAACCAAAGGAATTAATATTCAGTTGGAAAACACGATTATTTCCATGCAAATTGGTTCAAATCGTGCGATTGTCAACAATAAGGTAGTTTCACTAGAAGCTCCTCCTGAAATAACAAACGGAAGAACATTTATTCCTATTCGTTTTGTTGTTGAAACCTTAGGAGCTGAGCTTACATGGAACCAAGAAGATAAGTCTATTCACATAGAGAGATTATCTTTAAAATAAAGACATAAGAAGAAAAAAAGAGCGATACTTTATGTATCGCTCTTTTTTTTTACCAAAATGGAAACTCTTCAACAATTTCAACTCAAATCACTGTATCAGCCAGCAGGAGATCAACCTCAAGCGATTCAAAAACTTGTAGAAGGAGTTCGATCTCAAAACCGATATCAAACCTTACTCGGTGTAACCGGTTCTGGTAAAACCTTCACAATGGCCAATATTATACAGCAGCTTCAGTATCCTACTCTTGTTATGGCACCTAACAAAACTTTAGCTGCCCAATTGTATGCTGAATTCAAAGAATTCTTTCCCTCCAATCGCGTAGAATACTTTGTGAGTTATTATGACTATTACCAACCCGAAGCATATGTTCCCACGCAAGATCTGTACATTGAAAAAGATGCCGATATTAACCAAGAGATTGAAAGACTTCGCCAATCTACTGTCAGAGCCTTGCTTGAAAGACGAGATGTTATTGTTGTAGCATCTGTATCTTGTATATATGGCTGGCAAGAACCAGAAGATTATCAAAAAAACATTGTTTCCGTTGAAGTTGGCCAGTCTATTCCACGCAATCAATTTATACGAAAATTGATTACCATTCAGTATGAACGTAATCAATATGATTTTTCACCAGGACACTTGCGTGTAAATGGGGATGTAGTTGATGTGTATCCTGCAGAACAAGAAGACAATGCAATTCGTATAGAGTTTTTTGGGGATGAAATTGATTCCATGAAAGTAATCCATCCCCTTGAAGGAACTGTTTTAGAAAGAATTGATCAATTCACCTTTTTCCAGGCGAAACAGTTTGTTACCACCAAGGAGCGACTTAACAAAGCCTTGCCTATGATACGCGATGAACTTCGCGACCAAATACAACACTTTCGCACCCAAGGGAAACTGATCGAAGCTCAGCGGATCGAAGAGAGAACTACATACGATCTTGAACAGCTGGAAACTCTTGGTGTGTGCAAGGGAATAGAAAATTATTCCAGACACCTGGCCAATCGAACTGCTGGTTCTACCCCTTCCACGATCATTGATTTTTTCAAACCACCCTTTCTTTTGTTTATGGATGAATCTCACTTGACGATACCCCAAGTAAGAGCTATGTATCGAGGAGATCAAAGCAGAAAGCAAACACTTGTTCAGTATGGCTTCCGCCTACCGTCTGCATTAGACAATCGACCTCTTTTATGGGAAGAGTTTGAAAAGAAAATTCATCAAGCCATTTTTGTATCTGCTACCCCCCGAGATTTCGAAACAGAGATAAGCTCCCAGGTTGTTCAGCAGATTGTCCGGCCAACAGGCTTACTAGATCCTGAAATTCAAGTACGTTCTACTGAAGGACAAATGAAAGACTTGATGAGAGAAATTCGAGAAGCTACCGACAACAATCATAGAGTTCTAGTACTAACCTTGACCAAGAAATTATCAGAGGAAGTCTCCTTTTTTCTTTTGGAAAAAGGGATTAAAGCAAAATATCTTCATTCTAGTTTAGATACCATCGAACGTATCAAAATATTAAAAGATTTGCGAATGGGAAAGTATGATTGTGTTGTAGGAATCAATTTACTGCGAGAAGGACTCGATTTACCCGAAGTATCTCTTCTGGCAATTATGGATGCAGACAAAGAAGGCTTCTTGCGATCGAACACTTCTCTTATCCAAATGATTGGAAGAGTAGCTCGTAATTTGCAAGGTAGAGTAGTGATGTATGCTGATCACATTACTCCCTCTATGAAGTTTGCAATTGATGAAACTAACCGACGCAGAGAAAACCAAAAAGAGTATAATATTCAAAACAACATTGAGCCTCAGGGCATCCAAAAAATGGTCAAAGATTTGATTGAAATTGAAGAAGAAAAAGAGTTGGATGGCCTTCAAAAAGAGATTAAAAAACAGCATGATGTCCAGTTGTTTATACGAGGACTTGAAGAAGAAATGCACCAAAAAGCAGAACTTCTGGAATTTGAAGATGCTGCAAAGCTGCGAGATAAAATTGCTATGATTAAAAAGAAAATAGCTCAAGATTTGTAGTTAGGAGAATCACTCATGCTAGATATTAAACGTATGCGAGAAAATCCAGGAGAATATAAGCTGGCATTGCAAAAGCGATCTGTTGATTCATCTGTAATTGATACCATTTTAGATTTGGATCAGCAAAGGCGTGATCTTTTACAAGAAGTGGAGTCTTTACAGCATGAAAAAAATACACAGTCTGCTGAAATAGGTAAACTTGCAAAACAGGGTGTGGATATATCGCCGCTGCGAGAAAAAATGAATCAGTTATCCCAGCGAATAGCAGAAGGTTCTGAAAAAGTGAAAGGAGTACAAGAACTCCTTGTGCAAGAAATGTCTGTACTCCCCAATATACCACATGAAAGTGTTCCGCTGGGAGAATCAGCCGATGATAATGTGATTATTAAAACTTGGGGAGAACCACGAGCTTTTGATTTTGACCCCTTGTCTCATGTTGAATTGGGTGAAAAAAATGGATGGATCGATTTTGACAAAGGAGTGAAGCTGGCAGGGAATAAATTTACCTTATTGATGGGTATTGGCGCAACATTATCACGCAAACTTCAATCACTGATGTTAGAATCAGCCATTGCCAGGGGCTATACGGAAATTCTTCCTCCCTATATGGCCAGGCGAGAAATCCTCTTTGGTTCAGGACAATTACCAAAATTTGAAGAAGATTTATACAAAATTGAAAAAGAAGAGTCGTTTTTGATTTCGACCGGAGAGATTCCACTTGTAAACATGATGGCCAATGAGATTATTGAAGAGACTTCTTTGCCTTTAAAAGTGACAGCCGCTACTTCCTGCTTTCGCAGAGAAGCAGGTGCAGCAGGAAAAGAAACACGAGGTTTGATTCGCGTTCATCAGTTTGACAAAGTCGAACTTGTACAAATCACCAAACCGGAATATTCGTGGGACGCTCTAGAACAGATTGTTGCTGATGCCGAGGCTGTTTTGCAGTGGCTCAGTCTCCCGTACCGAATTGTTACGTTGTGTACAGGAGATTTAACAACCTTTACTTCAGCCAAAACATACGATATTGAAGTCTGGTTTCCTTCAATGCATAAATACGTGGAGATTTCTTCTGTTTCCAACTGTTTAGACTTTCAGGCAAGACGTGCCAATATTCGATATAGAGATGAAAACCGCAATGTGCAATTTGTCCACACCCTGAATGGTTCTGGGCTTGCCATAGGTAGATGCTTGGCTGCTCTATTGGAGAATCGTCAGCAAAAAGACGGATCTGTTCTGATAAATGATGTTTTAGATTTTTAATACCTCTTTGCGTTTTTCAACACTTTCGTATACTAGTAAATATTCACGGATGGGTGGCCGAGTGGTCGAAGGCACAGCACTTGAAATGCTGCGAGCGAATAGCTCCGGGGGTTCGAATCCCTCCTCATCCGCCATTTGACTTGGAGGTGTAGATGAAACGTACACTTTTACATAAAGAAACACTTATTCTATTGGCTTTCTTGGGGGCTATCTTACTATTTCCAGCTCTCTTTCAAATTTTGATATCCTTCACATTGTGGAATGTACAACCAGGACCCATTATGTCCAATATCATTTATTTAACTCCCAATCTTGCCATGCTGGGGATTGCTCTTTGGTTTTTACATCTGGATCAGTGGAGTTTTTCAGCTATTGGAGCAACAGCAAAGAAAATCCTTCCTGGTTTTCTTTTCGCCGTTCTTTCTTTAGTGGGTTTGTATGTTATTTTGCCCATTGGAACAGCCCTATTCTTTGAACCAAAATCATTATATGTCTCTGCACAAGTGATTGACCTGGACTACACCCTTTCCTTTTTAAGTACATGGGTAGTAGCAGGTGTGTGTATTGCCTTTATGGCATGGGGATACTTAATGAACAAAACGTATTCTGTAATCAGTGAAAAAACCCCCGATTTTTGGAGAAAGATCATTACCGTGATCTTTGTTTCTGTATTTTTCACCCTGCTTCATGTCATCCGCTATCAAATTGCGAAATCTACTCCTATTGAAATGGGCAGCGTTGCATTTGTGTTTGCCTATTGTGTCTTTTGTTCGTATATGTATCTTCGTACGCAAAATCTTTTTGTGCCTGCATTTATGCAAGCTGCGTATGCTTTTCCTCCTCTTGGTTTAACCGTAGGCGGACGATTGGTTTTGCGAAGTGTTGGTTTCATCGTTCCACTTCTTCTGTTGTTTGCCTTTATCATTTTATTAACAGAAACCTATGGCTCTTGGGGTAAACTGCTGGAATTTCAAAAGGAAGAAGAAGTTGAATCGAGCTAAAAAAGCTCTATTCATTGACGGAAATCACCTATTTTACAGGTCTTTTTTTGCTATCAAAAACCTGTCCACTCCCGAAGGGATTCCAACGAATGCAATTTTTGGTTTTTTGAAAACCATTTTGCATCTTACCAAACAACAAAAACCTGATGTTTTAGCAGTATGCTTCGACACAAAGGGTGGTACATACCGATCGGAGATTACTCCGGAGTATAAGGCGAATCGACCTCCACCACCAACTTCTTTGATCGAACAATCCATTCAAATACGTGAAATTTTAACAAAGCTTCAGATTCCCTGGTTTGAAAAAACAGGATACGAAGCAGATGATCTATTGGCAACCCTTGCCACCGATTATGTTGAGAAAAACCACAATGTTTACATCTATTCAGGCGACAAAGACCTTCTTCAGCTCATATCTCCCTCCATCCACGTTCTTGTACCCGTATTGAAACAAACAGAACCGATAGATGCAGATGAAGAATTTGTTCGCGAGAAATACGGTGTATTCCCCTCTCAAATTATCGATTTTAAATCATTAGTAGGGGATCCATCGGACAACATCAAAGGCGTTCCAAAAATAGGATTAAAAACAGCTGCTAAGCTCTTGCAAAAATATCCTTCGATTGAAGATATTCTTCAAAGCGATTCCAAAGAAAAAGAACAAATAGCTTCCTGGGCAGATGTGCTGAAAACAAATCAAACCATTATTCAGCTTCAGAAAGATGCTCCTATTTCCTATGATGACGATTCACTACAATTCACGTCCTTTTTAAAAGAGAAATGGATGGATATTTCAAGAACCTATTCTTTCCGAAGTATTCTCAAAGAAATTAAGTCCACACAAGGATATCCATTTCAAGATACTAACTCTCCATTGTTTCCTGAGTCACAACCGTATGTTGCATCTACGGAACTGCAATCATCACCCTGGCTTGTAGAGAACACAGAAGAAATCTTTTCCGAAATCCACAAAAGCCAAGAATGTGCCATTGTACTCGATGAAGAAAATATTTTTATAGCCACCTCCAGTACTGTTTATAGCGACACCACTGCAGCACTTCTGCAGTCTAGTGAGAAAAAAAATTCTTTGATCCAATGGTTAGGCGATGCATCCATTCACAAGTGGGTGTTCGATGTAAAAAAGATGGGACATATTTTGGATGTAGATACTCTGGATGAGTTTCAAAATACAGATGATGTTCAGCTCCTATACTTTCTTGTTAAGCCCAATGCCAAGCAGTATACGATGAAAGATTTTCAGTCTGAAGCTGAAGAAAATCCAGATGCAAATCCAGCACAAACTGTTTTGTATAATGCACCCCAGTTTTTGACTGATGTTAAAAAATGGGGCGAATTAGAGCTTTATACAGAAACAGAGAACCCACTATCGAAAGTGCTGTATAAAATGGAAAAAAAGGGCGTAAAAATAAGCTCTACATATATTGAAAAAATTCAAAAAGAAGTAGAGCAAAAAATTGCTACTCTTCAACAAGAAATTTACGAGATAGCGGGACAAGAATTTAACATAGCTTCCCCCAAACAGCTTGGTTTCGTTTTATTTGAAAAGATGGGACTTCCATCAGGCCGAAAAACAAAAACTGGATATTCAACCGATGCCGAAGTACTGGAAAATTTAAAGAGCGCTTCTCCAATTGTTGAAAAAATCTTGTCCTATCGAGAGTGCTCTAAAATGGTCAGTACCTATATGATTGGACTTCAAAAAACAGCCAATCCTCAGGGTATGATCCATACCACCTATTTGCAAGCAGGACCTGCCACTGGTCGAATATCCTCCATTCATCCCAATATGCAAAATTTACCCTCAGATTCGCACTGGGGACAAACTATCAAAGAAGCCTTTATTGTTCGAAATCCTGACAATGTTTTTTTGAGTGCCGATTATTCTCAAATTGATCTGCGCGTTTTGGCGCACTATTCCCAAGATGCCCGGATGACAGAAGCATTCCGAGAAGGAAAGGATATTCATTCCTGGACTGCACGCCAGATTTTTGGGATCGACAAAGATCGAGAAGTGTCTCGAGAATATCGAAACATCGCTAAAACGGTTAATTTTGGAGTCATCTACGGGATGACTCCTCACGGATTATCACAAGCTTTACATATTTCAACCAGAGAAGCAAAACAATTTATCGATATGTATTTTCGAACATTTCCTGGAATCCAGGATTTTACTACAAAAGCAGTGCAATCTGCCAAGGATACTGGCTATGCGATTACCCTTTTAGGCAGGCGAAGACCAATACCAGAACTTCAAAGCAGCAATCATATCGTACGATCCTTTGGGGAAAGATTGGCCGTCAATACTGTTATCCAGGGAACATCAGCAGATATCATTAAAAAAGCGATGATTTCTATTGATACTATATTACAAAAATCGTTTCAAACCCAAATGATTCTGCAGATTCATGATGAAATTATCACTGAAGGACCAGCTTCTGAGCAAAAAGAAGTCGAGGAATGGATTCAGAAAATCATGACTACAACCACCTCTTTGAATGTTCCCCTTCATATTCAGCTGCACCAAGGAAAAACACTAGCTGCCTTAAAGTCATGAAAACTTATCGCATTGGAATTACCGGTAAAATTGCTTCAGGAAAATCTCTAGCTTCCCACTATATTGCTGCCCATTACCATTTTCATTTGATCGATGCTGATAAAGTTGGACACCAGATTATGGAGGAACCCCAAGTAGTCCAGGCCATCTCTACACATTTTCCAGAATCACTCCATACTTCTAAAAATTGCATTGACCGTAAAATCCTTTCGGATATTGTTTTTCTGTATCCGCAGAAGTTAGAAATCCTCCAGGATATCACCTGGACAGCTATATTGCAGAGCATTTACAAAGAAATGGATGT
>CAZOYI010000317.1:0-1876 GCA_964583965.1 uncultured Caldisericota bacterium | reverse complement strand
TGTCGATTGGTTTTATTCTTTCCTCCCACTTCGAAATAGTATGCAAGACCTTCCTTTTCTACGACAAAATCCATGGGACTAGAGAAATATAGGGTAAATTGATTCGATAATTGTGACACCAAAAAAGATTCACGAATAGAGCCCTTCATTTCACTACTATATACATAATTAGAAGCAATAGCAGGATACATGTTTGGTATTTGGAATAGTATTTTCGATCCTTTTCGGTATTTTCGATATCCAGTATCCTTTGGGTAAACAATGCGAAGGATCTCGGCGGTTTCTAACAAATCCACCAATCGATACAAAGTGTTTTTGGATACACCAAGTGAACTCGACATACGATCAATTTGAAAAACAAATGGATTACTAGATGCAATAATACCCAAAATTCGTTTCAATAAAATGCGATTTGAAGAACTTGAATCCGCTTCTATATCCTCATATATTACTTGGTCAATAAGTCTGTTGATTCGTAGCCAATAATCACCAATGTTTTCGTCATCAATGAAAATGGGAAGTGAACCATGGGTCAAATAATCATTGAATTCTTTCAGTATCGTAAATTTCTGTGTTAACTCATGAGAAACTTCTACATGACGAAACAATAGATCTTCCCAAGTGATAGGAGAAAGCTTCATGTCATATTTAAGACACAGATATTCACGAAATGAAAGTGGTTTTAACTTGTACAAAAGCGTTCTTCGGGATAAATCTGCTGAAGATTGATGAATACTCAAAGAGGAACTACCTGAATAGACAATTCGTTTGTCTGGATAAACATCACAGAGATTCTTCAGAATTCGATTCCAGTCTGGATATTTATGAATTTCATCGATATATAGCTCTGATCCACCATAGTTGAAGAATTCTTGTGCAATCTCATAAAGTCCTTCTGAAATTACAGTAGATTGATCAGCAATAAGGTATAAGAAATCTGTAATAGATCCATTTGCATTTGCAAGTCTATCTTGTATATGCTGCAACATCATGACGGTTTTTCCTGTGCCACGGAAACCTGCTATTCCAATCAGAGAAGAATTCCAAGAAATCATGGAATACAAATATCGTTGAAATGAAGTAGGGACATGATTTAACAACCGGCTCATAATAGTTACATAGTTTTCCAGCATTGTTTTCTCCTTGTCTATAATATACAGGATTTAAAAAATAGTTCAATTCAGTTGAACGTTTTTGGATGTTTTTGTTCAATATCTTTGAACTGCCAGAAAAGAATAGCTCTATGAAATGGAATTTTGTATTCCAATTGATGTGATCAAATCCTATATACGATTGCGAACCAATTTCATGGATCGCAAAAAATACCCCCGGCTAGCAGGAGATAAATATGGTTTCCCTTGTAAATCTCGTTCATAGACAAATCGACTAATGCTTTGGTATAAAGATTGAAAGCGAGAGTCATTTTGATACAAAGAGAAACTTTTCTCCGAAAGGATTACTCTGGATAAACATTCGCATAGAATATCTGGATGGGTGATTCCATTTTCTGTCATGGCATCAAGAAGAACATCAAAAGCATTGTAAAATGATTCTTCAAAACGTTCTCTTTGGTCTGGCTGCAAGCTCTCAGGAAATAGTTCCAATGTTTCTTGCATTTCCAGCATAGACCTTACAATAATCATGTGGTACACCCACATTGCATTGTGCGGATCGTTCCACTTTCCTTGCTTCTCGCCATCGACAAGCTGTCCTGGAAGTATGCCAAAGTGAAAACGCTTGATGGCTTTATCAAAGTAACTAGGTTCAGAGGTGATTCTTGCCAGTTTACACAAAAAAAGAATAGGAAAACTGTTGTAGTTCCAATTGGGTACGCTAGGTCGGTCCGACAACCATTGTTCCGCCCACAGAATCGAAT
>CAZOYI010000316.1:0-1994 GCA_964583965.1 uncultured Caldisericota bacterium | reverse complement strand
TACTAGATCAATATTGTTGGGTATTTCTGAGAAACAATCATCGTTCAGGATTCTCTGAACAAAATCCAAAGAAACAGTAGCCTGAAATTTTGATGTTCTTTGAAAGTGTTTGATTTTCTTTTCCAATCGTACAAAGCTTGTATCTCGGTTGTAGTAACGAAAGCGAAATTTTTCTCGCACAGCAACACCATCTATTTTTTCTTGAAGTGCACGATTACCGATGGAATCAAAGTACAAACTTGAAACAGTGTATTTTCCATTTGATGAGGAGTATTGATCATATGGTAATAACTTCTTTAGACGATTTTCTATTACGTTTCCATCTAAAACCGATATAATGGTTTTATGTTCCGATCGATACGATATTGGTTGGTTCTCAAATTTTTCTAGTTTCATAGTGTAATACCTCAGCAAATTGATGTACTACAACTTTATGAAACTATTGGAAGAGAATCTCCGAAAAACTGCCGCAAAAATGCGGCAATGAAGATAATGCTACAAGAGAAATATGATACTGAAACAGGTACCTATACCAGCATGTTGGACAGATATAGTTCCTTTGTATTCTTCAACAATGGTTTTTACAATGGATAAGCCAATTCCATAATTCCCATCTTTTCCTTTGAAAAAGCGATCAAATATATAGGGTAGATCTTCATCTGAGATTGGATTACCATCATTCTCAATAGATACATGAATCATGTTATCAGTCATGTCGCATTTTACTTGTATCCTTGATGATGCATGTTGAATTGCATTGGATATTAAATTGGAGAAGGCTTTGGTGATACGTTTTTCATCGCAACAAAATAAAACAGAGTTATGAGAAAACTGATAAGCGATATCTATATTTTTTTCTTTCAAAAGGGGCGAGAAGCTTTCGCAGGAATTCTTTAAAACTATCTGAACATCCAAATATTTTTGATCCACTTCTCGTTTTGTACTATCCATTGTAGAAAAGTAAAGCAAATCACCAACCATAGTAGTTAATTTTTCTACTTGTTGCAATATAGATTTCATAGCAGGTTCTGCTTTAATAATCTTATTTAAATATCCTTCTGCGCTGGAATGGATGATTTGAAGTGGAGTGCGAAGCTCATGAGATACATTTTGAAAGAAGAATGTTTCCTCCTGGCGTAACACATCAAGCTGTTTAGCAGTCTCATTCATACTTTGTGCCAGCTCAAACAATTCCTTGTCTTTGTATTGATTCGGAATAGGTTGAAATTTTCTTTCCCCTATTTTCTTTGCAAATTTCGTTAATTGAGCAATCGGTCTAGAGATATACCTGGAGAGAAATAATCCTGAAAAAATAGCCAACACAAATGCAATGATAAAAATAAGACCTAAAACTAGATTCATCTGGTCTACAAAATGTGCAAGAGATGTCATATCGATGAAATAAAGAAGGTAGTTTTGGATCGGTTGACTCACATTTTTTGTAGGGATTGAAACAAAGTAGTATTCGCGATTACCTACTTTTGTAGATAGTACTTCTTCAGAATCAAGATCGATATTGTTGTTTTGGATTTGTTGTACAAAAGCGTTCACCTCGGATAAGTTTTTCCATTTTTGCATAGACACAGTAGGGAAAACCATTTCATACTCTGGTGTAATAATAACAAAGTCAGATCGACCGAAAACGGTTCTTGGAAGTTTCCTCATGTCTGGGAAAGGTTCAGGTGGGGGATCTAATGGAGGTTTTTGATAGATGGGAGGAACAGGTGGAGGAGTAGAATCTTGTGAGGACATGTGAAGAATATCTTGGAGTTGAAGTTCAACAAGGTGTGTGGTGAATCGAGAAGCCAGTAAATTGAAACTTATCAGGGTAAAACTAACAATTGAAAGAATGAGGATCGTGATAATGAAAAATACGCGATTTTGTATAGAATTTCTCTTGTGAGGGATGTTTAGTCTATTGAATTTCATTGTCTATGATTTGGATATGAAATCCAAATCCCCATATTGTATTGATCGAAACATTACTTGGTTGT
>CAZOYI010000315.1:0-4818 GCA_964583965.1 uncultured Caldisericota bacterium | reverse complement strand
CCTGCAGGAAATTCAACAGAAATAGAACTTGTATTTGCATACAGTTGCGATGATAGATCCACGCCTAGATCAAATTCAATTAAATATTCTGCGAAGGATCCTGTTGTTTTTGGATTGGGATGTGTAGTAGGTACTTCTAGGTTCTGAACAGCATCCCCAATTGTATATTGATAGGATTCGATTGCAATTGGCTCTTTGTTCGTCCAAACGATACATGTATAGTTGCCTGAATCAGCAGGATTTACAATCCCTGCACTTTGTAAAAATTCAATGGTTACCTGTGAACTCTTATCAATACTTACAGGGGATTGTATTTGAATCCATCTATACAGATTCCAGCCGGGTACATTATCCACATTTCCAGGAAGAGCAGGCGCTGCATTGACTATGGAGTACGTTGTACAATATTGGCCATTTACTTTAATGGAGGAGGGGGCTAAATTTGCAGCAGGAGTTGTATAGTCGTCTCCATTAAATCCTATGTATAAACTGTCATTGTTTCCTGTAATGGCACCGGTTTCTCCAAGTGTAAACTGGATTGTATATTCTGCATTTTTATTAATGACAGGTGGATCTGCAACTACGTCTGCAGAAGAAACGGTGGATCGTATAATATAATTACGGGAAATACCGTAATTAGGCTGTGTAGATGTTTTTACCAAAAGATTGTATATCGTCGGTTCGGATGGATTTTCCAATCCTGCATCTTTACAAAATAGTATATATACGTCGGATCCAGGGGCAATAGTAATAGGAACTGGGAAAGATACCTCTTGTCCAATAATTGTAACGGATTGATTTAGTATTGTCCCAACTGGTGGAGGACATGTTAAGGAGTCAGGGTCTCCCGCACCCCAGATAGGTGCAGTAGAGATGTAAATGGATCCAGGAGAGATGCTAGATGGCACGGTGGTACCATCGGGGAAGACAATACTTATACGATCCAGATTTTGTGTTAACTGAGGTTTTGTAGCAGATGTTACAAAGTGAACCATATATTGCGCTGGCAAAGAAATCCCGTTAGACTTTGGAATGACAGATCGCATATCAAGAGGGGGATTGATGCCTGGAAAAGCAACCGAATCGACAATATTGTAAAGTTTTGATTTGATTTCAATATCTTCTTGTGAAGTATGCGCATAACCAAACTTGATGCCTTCTGTAGAAGGATTTTGCAAGGCACAAGATTCAAGGAATACGACATTCAGTTCTGAATTCGCCTTCACATCTACAGGGACAGGGATCTCAAACTGAATATAGGGAGGGCCGTACGTAGGGTCAATTTGGTAATTGGTTGATAAGGTTGTAAATTCCCCATTAACTGTAATGGTGCTGGGTTGCAGAGTACCAGGCCCAGCAGGAGCATCTAGTGGCAAACTAAGGTATATTTGGTCTTCATTTGCTGTTAATCCATTGGCTCCAATTTTCATTTTAACAACATATACAACTCTCTCTTCGCCAATATTATTGGGCATTGGAGTAATTTCAAAAAGTGTAATGGAGCTACCAATTGCATAATAGTCGGATAGGGCAAAGTAAGGTTGTGAAGAAGTCATAGCTTGCAATCGATAGAGTCCTGCAGTAGTAGGGTTGGTAACACCTGCATTCTTTTTAAACCGAATGATAACATCGGATGCATCTGGGATGTTTACAGGTGATGTTATGATTACATTGTTACCCGAAATTTGTGGTGCAATATTAAGGTTTTGTTCAGGAGCTGCACCAATCTGTATGGTAATACCCGTAGTGGGAATTGTACGGTTTAATTTGGTTCCACTTGGAAATGCAATCGTAATGGTGCCTTGGTTCGCCTGTAAGCCCAAGTCCAATTGCAGATTTACTTCGTATTGTGCAATTTGTCCCACGGAGGGTGGGGTCACAATAACGGGGCCTAGGAATAGAACTGTATCTTCTATTTGATAATACTCGGATTCGACAGAAATAGGTTCTTGGTCTGTCCATATAACACCTTTGTAATTACCAGCTGCTGGGTTGCTAAGCCCTGCAGAGGATAAGATTACAATTTTAACGGTTGCACTATTGCGAATATCTTCTGGTACTTGAATAATGATTTCCACCCACCCTTCAGCTGGAGGGTAGAGAGGATCTACTGGGTCAACAATTTCCGTGGCAACTTGGGTATATTTTCCATTCACAGTTACAGACGATGTTGGTAGTAATATGGGGGGAGGTCCACTTGTTCCAACTTTTTGAATGATATGGATTTCATCGGAATTCTTCGTAAGACCTCCGCTAGCACCTACCTTAAACTCGTAATCATATTGTACATCTGCTGTATTTTTGGATTTTGGATTCGGTGTAATCTTAAAACCTGTTACAGAAGTACCAATTGCATAATTGGGAGATACTCGGTAGTAAGGTTGTGAAGATGTCATTACTTGCAAGGTATAGATGCCAGCGCTTGTAGGGTTTTGTACCTTCGCAGATTGTTTTAAAACAATAACAAGCGTAGGATCTGCCCCTGGAAGAGTTGGATCATATGTTTTTGGAACTTTCAGTGTAATAGTGCTGCCTGACACTGTTGGTGGAAGAGTTAGATCCGTTACAACACCATCGTTCTCAATCGAAACACTTCCTTTGTTAATAGAAGATGGTATTCGTGATTCACGAGGAAGGGAAATGGTGATTGTGTCGATATCTTTTGTTAGTTTTTTTCCGATATCAATGCTAATCGTATATTCAGCTTCAGCACTTGTAGCAGGAGGATTAACATCAACAGAATTGATAACAACCGCATTCTTAATTAAATAAATATCGGATTGCATAGGAATGGATTCTTTGTTCGTAAAGACAGTAATTCGATAATTCCCCTCTGTGGGGTTTTTAAGTCCTGCAGAGGTGGTAAATACTACTGTAACTTGAGCACCTGATCGAAGATCTTTGGGTGGATAGACTTCAAATTCGTACAATCCTCCTCCAACATCTGTAATAGTAGGATTTTCAATACATCGGTCATTGTTTACAGTAATTGAAGAAGCTCCCGATGTTGGCAATTCCCCTAGTGGCATCTGAATGGAAATAAAATCGCCTGAATTGGCTGTCAAAGCTCCATTGTTGCCGATTTTAAATTTTACCGTGTATTGTACATTTGTGCTATTGGCTGTATCAGGAGAGGGCACAACTTCAATTCCAGTTACAGATGTTCCGATATTAAATGGGGGAGATAATCGGTAGGCTACCTGCTTCGATGTGTTAACTTGTAGCTGATAAACACCGGCAGTAGTTGGATTCTTTATTTTTGCAGATTTTTTGATCAGAATATCAAAAGTTGTTCCTGCAGGGATATCATTGGGAACATGAAAGGTGAGAACATTGGATGAAACAGAAGGAGATAAGATGACATCGGTTCCATCGACCGAAATATCTCCTGGTGTGATGGTTGTTGGGAGTCTTTGCCCTTGGGGAAAAGCAACAGAAATAGTATCAATATTTTTTGTTAATGAGTCATCAATAGTTACGTTGATGGTGTATTCAGCTTCTACGCCAGCAGCAGTAGGATCTACATCAACGGTATTTACCATAATGGCATCATGAATTTCATAGGGATCAGATTCCGACTCTAGCATCTCTGAAGTTGTATACACAACTCCGTTGTATGTACCAGCATCCGGATTGATAAAACCAGCAGAAGGTTTGAATGTTATTTTAACTGTAGCCCCTGCATTTAAATCTTGTGGAGGAGAAACTGTGCACTTAAAAAGCCCTCCACCAAGGCTCTCTACATCGGTTGGAGTAGTAGTATATTGTCCGGTTCCAAAGAAAACCGAACCATTCGACAAAGTAATTCCATCAAATGTTAATGGATCATTACCAAGAGATAGCTCTACAAAAATTTTCCCTGTATTTTTGTACAGAGCACCACTTTGTCCTAATTTAAACTCAACTACATATTGAACATTTTCAGAATCGTCAGTGCTAGGAGAAGGTGTCACTTTTACATTGGATACTCCTGTACCTATTGCAAAAGTAGGAGAATTTCGGTAATAAGGTTGTGCTGAGGTCATGGCTTGCACGCTATAAGCACCTGTACTAGTAGGCGTTTTAATGTTCAAGTCCTTGGTTAGTGTAACGCGAATCGGACTATTCGCTGGTATATCAACAGGAACCGTAGCAACAACATTGCTACCGGTAAATGTTGGGGCTGTTTTTAGGGTTGTTTCCGTCCAAGTCAGGCCATCGTCTGTGGAATGCTCAAACGTGACTGCTGTAATGGGTGGGTTGCGAACACCACTCATCGTCATGGGCATGGCAAAGGTTATTGTACCTACGCCAACGGACAGTGGGATGTCGTTAATGATTCCCATCTGGAAGGAAGCAACGGTGGACGTTGTGGGAGGATCTACAACCACTCCCTGAACACCTGCTTTTACAGCATCTAAATCATAAAATGACACGGCATCATTGACAGCAATTGTCTGTGAGGAAATAGGGGTTGTCTCTCTGCTAGAGTTTACTTTGATTGTATAATCTTCAGCGGGAGGATTAAACATGCCAACTTGATTCGTTAGAATAATGGTAACTGCACTATTGGCAGAAATGTCGCTAAGCGTGTTGGGAATCGTAAAGGTTATGGTATCAAGAGTCTGATTTGGGGATGCTCCGCTTAACGCTACCGTAGCGGAACTCTTTAGCGTTTTGGCATTAATTTGAATGTAGGTTGCAGGAATGAAATAAACACCTGATCCGTTATCAAAGCATCCATCTGGCTTTGGAAAATCGTTTGCATTCCCTGTAAAATCTAGGGTAATTGTATCACTACCAGCCGTGAGCTGTCCCTGATTGCCCGTTTTCCAGTTG
>CAZOYI010000314.1:0-19116 GCA_964583965.1 uncultured Caldisericota bacterium | reverse complement strand
GATTCATTCTTCCTTCGATAGGACTGTGTGTCACATGTCCCAATAATACGAATTCTCTGACTTTGAAAGTAAGAATGAAGTGGTCCTGTTAAGGAAGTTGAAAGCTCAGACTTTCCTTGTCTGGTTAAAAACTGTATCTCATCAATAAACAAAATAACGTTGCCCTGTCTTTCTAAATAAACAAAAAGGTTTTGGAGTTTTTTCTCCAGGTCTCCTCGATACTTCGTTCCGGAAAGAAAGGAATAGACATCGAGTTTTAAAATCCGTTGATTTCGGAAAGCTCCTGGAACTTTCTGATGAACAATGCGTTGAGCCAAAGATTCAACAATCACAGTCTTTCCAACACCAGGGTCTCCTACAAGAAGGGGGTTGTTCTTTTTTTTACGAGTCAGAATTTGGAGAATTCGATCCATTTCTCTTTCTCTTCCAATTACAATCTCAAGTTCACCCTTTTCAGCTTGTTTGGTAAGGTCTACCATTGCATAGTCCCCAGGGCTCTTTTTGCTGTGGGATAGCTCATCAGAAGAATCAGTCAAGGAGTCTGGAAAAGGAATAAAAATGGATTCTGAAGCAAGTTCTTCAAAAGAGGATCGAACAGATAAAAAGCTCTTTCGGAAGTGCACTTTTTTTTGTAGCAGTGAAGGATCAACATTGCACTCCTGCAGAATGGTAGTAACAGATGTATTGGCATGCAATAAACATTCCAGCAATATCTCTGTGTCAATTTGTCCTCGAAACTCATCGTGGCTTTTCTGGGCGGCTTTTTCTAAAATGTCTTTTACTTCCGAAGAAAGGACAATTCCAGTTTCTTTTGAAGAAGCAGATACAGAACTATCTCTACGCTCTTTTTCTTGCACCATATGAAGCAATATTTCCACTACATTTTTGAAATCTACAGATTGCGCAATTAATTCGTTGGATATATCTTCATCCGCATGCAACAAGCCTATGCAAAGATGCTCAGGGTACAAGAATCGATTCTTTGCACTTCTCGCTTCTTTTCGGGCTATGGATATTGCCCTTTTAGCTCTACGGGAAAGGATATCCCAGTTCATTATCCGTTCTTTCTTACTTCCTCTAAAACAGCAGTAACTCGCTGTGTCATATCTTCCATATACCCACTCTGGTAGTACACCACTTCTCCGTTTGGAGAAATAAGAAGATAAAAAGGAAATCCTTGAACGCCAAACATTTGTGTAATACCTCCGTCTTTATCAAGCACCAATGGATACTCTGGACCATTGGGATAGTGAGCTCGAATATCCTGTTCCGTTTCTTGAACGTCAATGGCCAAAACACGGAAATCATCTGGATATTTTTCCATTAATTCCAGTATGGATGGCTTCTGAACTTCACACCAGCGGCACCAAGTGGTTGTAAAGTCAATCAACAAAAATTTCCCCTTAAAATCTGATAAAGAAACTGGGTTTTGTTCTAAATCGGGCAATGTAAATTCTGGAACAACTTGTCGATTTTCCTTGGGGATGAACTCTTGAGGTAGTTTTGCAAGAGCTTGAGAATTCACGAAATCTTCTGGTTTCTTGGGTTGCATGGGATCATAGTTTTCTACTTCAGTTGTTACAGTGGTAGCATTCGTATCTGTATTTGTATCAGCATTAATACTAGTAGTAGCTCGTACAATCAACAAAATAACTACAATAAACACTACAAGCAGTAATCCTAGCCAATACAAAACACTACTTCTATTATCTTTTTTATTCATAACACACCTTTCCGGGTAATACGATTTCAGTGAGTAAGAACAAATTTTTCTCACGATCATATTTTTGTATAATATTGTAACGATTTTCTCGTTCTTCTAAAGAGGTAAATATGAAAATGATATGGGCCACTTGGCGAAAAAAATACATACAAAATGGTACCAATACGCCAGGCTGCATTTTTTGTTCCATTGCAAAAGATACAAATTCCGATGAAGATAACCTTGTGCTCTATCGAGGAAAGCACAACTATATCGTAATGAATCTATACCCGTATACATCCGGCCATACATTAATCATTCCATATCGACACGTAGCCGATTATCGAGAGCTTTGTCAGGAAGAACTATTGGAAATGTGTCAATTGGAACAAAAAATGATAACGTGGTTAGAGAAAGCATTCCATCCACAAGGTTTCAACCTGGGGTTGAATTTGAATCGAGTAGCTGGCGCGGGTATTGAATCCCATATTCATCGGCATATTGTCCCTAGGTGGAAAGGAGATTCAAATTTCATGACCACCATTGGTGATATTCGTGTAATGTCAATTTCACTGCAAGATGCATACAGTCAAATTCAACAACAAATACTGGGGGACCCCCATGAATAAAAAAATTAGTATTCTCCTCATCATATTTTTTATTGTTACCTGTACATGGTTATCCTGCTCAAAAAAAACTTCTAACAATTGGAAAACGTTCTCCTATTCTCTTTTTTCTTTTCAATATCCCTCTGATTGGATCATGGAAGAACAAGAAGCAAACATTACCGTAGTAGGACCTGAAATAAATGGTTATTTCATCAACATGAAAGTAGATTACAACGACCAAATCGATTTTACTTTAGAAGAATTCATGGAAACAGTAGAATCGCAGAATCAGCTAGAATTACTGCCTGATTTTATTGATGGAGGAGTAAAACCTATTGAGATTGATGACATAGAAGGCCTTCAACACGAAATTCAAACGTCGGTAACAACCGAGGATGTCAGACAAACACTCTTTGTCACTCTCACTTATTTTGTTTTTCAGCCCTCTACAGGACTCGTCATTACAACAGAATGTCCAGTGGAATCCTATATGTCATATAAAAAAACATTTGAAACAATGCTAAAATCCTTTTCTTTTGGTGATTAACATGAAAAAAGTACTTTACCTTGTCGTGACCATTTTACTGCTTTGCAATTTCACTCCGCTGTTTGCTTCTCAGCAAATCGGATCCAATGAACGAAACTACCTATATTTAAAACACTCCTCTGGTCAAGAAATTCGCATTTTTGAAAGTGGGGGAAACTATTTCCAAGACTTTCCTTTGCCAGCTGGTGTTACTGTCAATGAAATGAGTCTATGTCCTTGTGGTGGGCATATGATTGCATGGGATGAAAAAAAACAGAAACTCTACCATATTGATGACGAAACTGGAGAGATCGAATGGACAATTGCATTATCGTATCGAGTTGGATCTATCACTATATCAAAGCATAAAACTCGATATGTTGGCGTGTCCAGCAAATCGGATCAATCCATCAATCTATTTTCAGAAAAAGGACAATGGATTCGAACTATTCAAAGCGATGGCAGGTGGAAAGAAACCACCAAGATCTACCTTGATGACTGGAATCACCTTTGGGTTATTGACAAAGTAGGTGGAAAAGTCTATTTTTTAACCGAAAAAGGAAATACAAAAAAAGAAACCTCTTCGTCTTCCTCTCTTCCCCTTCATCAAATCGTATCCCTAAGCTCAGATCGATCAGGTAATATGTATATTCTAAACACCAACAATACATTGTATATATTTGACCGGACGGGTTCTTACGTTAAAAGCCTGGTAGTGAAAAATGCTCCTTCGTATTCCAGTGATATAGCCATTGATCCAACGCTAAACTACATATATCTTTTGCATACTTCAGGTTCATGTAGCAGAGTAAACCGGGAAGGGGTGATTCAGTATACAATTCACCGACCTTTCCAAGAAACCAAAAAAGACATTATTCAGCTTCAAATTGGAAGCCGTCTTCTCATCAACTATGGAAGTCAACCCGTTATTCTAGATTTTGCTCCTTTTATTGATCGTTCAACAAGCAGAACGTATGTTCCCATACGAGCAATTACAGAATCTTTTGGAGCAAAAGTACAGTGGAATAGTCAAAGCCAAACAGTCACTATTGATTTGGATAACACCCGTATAGAATTACAAATTGGTAGTACTTCTGCAAAAGTGAATGGGAAAAACCTGTACTTAGAAGCACCACCTACCATTGTGAAAGACAGAACATTTGTGCCTTTGCGATTCATATCCGAGTCTTTGGGTGCAAAAGTTCAATGGTTCCCCGAAGATCGAATTATCAAAATTGTTCGATCGTAAAAGGAATCGTAAAGGGCAGATTATTTTGTAATAACAGGTGGTAGAATAGCCTCGATTTCATTGTAAGAGTCAATCAGAATAACAATGCATTGATGGCTACTTTTTTGTGGATGAAAAGAAACGATTTTTTTAATTTGACCTTTCCATGGACCTTCCTGGAGAATATAAACCTGCATAGATCGCGTGAAACCAGATTCTTCTTCTTTGTATTCTACTTTGTAAAGTCTTGTGTTCTCGTCTCCGATTTGGATCGTTTCCCCTGTGTCTTCATATTGGGCTTGTTGGTCTTTATAGAAGGAATTAGCAATATCCATTTCTTGTTGAAACACTTGGTCAAATCGAATCATAGAGTAGCCCGGATCAATCGTTTCATTCCAATTTCCATAAACATCTCTGGACCAACCCGTCAAGCCAATTTGGATGATTTCAATGTCAGATTTTTTCTCATCCAATCCAATTTCATACCCCTTGATATGAACAGATTGTTCTACAGGAATCGATTCTACTTCAGCAGATTGCTTAATGTCCTGTTCTGAGTTTCCAATATCAATCCGATATTGTATGGTGTAGGGTTCATTGATTTCACTCTCAAGCATACCCAAAGGATGTAGAGATTCCAGGAAAAAATCGCGATAATTCACTCCCTTGTCGAGTAAAAGGTCATCTTGGAAGTGCTTCCATCGTTTCCCACCCTCTATCTCAACATGTACTGGATTTGTCTTAATACCACTTATTAAATATGCGCCTTCTGCATTGGTTGTAACTTCAGTGTTAGAATCAAAGACAATGGAGATATTGGGCAAAGGATTTCCTTGATAGGATTCATATACATACCCTTGTATTTGGTATGATGCCGAACAACCAATAAAAAGAAAAAGGAAACAGAACAAAAAAAGATAGAAAAAGGTTTGCTTCTTATCCAAGAGTGTACCTCATTTTTGTACTTATTATATAGGTGCAACCAAGGATGTCAATAGAATGATATACTCTTTATTGTTTCTGATGCTTTACTTCCGTACCTCGATGAATAAAAATAGCTGACTCAGAGATATTGGTGGCATGATCTCCTATGCGCTCTAAATGACGGCTGATAAGCAAATAATGAACACATAGTGAAGCATTGTTAGGTTCTTTGGATATTTGCTCAACAGAATCTTTAAAAATCCTACCATTCAAATCATCTACAACTTGATCTTGACGAAGGACATAATAAGCCAGCTCCATATTTCCCTGTATAAATGCTTCTGCAGCACCAGAGAGCATATTTTTAACTCGCTGAAACAATGTGTCAATCCCAAACAAATCACATGTATGTGGCTCAATTTCAGATGTAGTTCGAACAATATTGCAACATAGGTCTCCGATTCTCTCGACATCATTCACGGCACGCAAGATACCAATGACTTTACGCAAATCATCAGCTTCGGGGGCGTGAAGGGCGAGGAGTTCCAATCCTTTTTGCTCTATATTCAACTCAAAAGTATTCATGGTTGCATCAGAGCGAAGAATATTCTCCATAATTTCAGGTTGAAAATTAAGAAAATAGTCTTCAGACTCTTTCAAAACTTCAATCGATAAATGGATCATTTTCGAGATATCTTCCTGGAGAGAAGAAAGATATTGTTCTTTCGTCATTGTCGTCATAGTAGTTACTCCAATCGATTAATGTATGATTTCATTATAGAAAAGTTATATTAAGAAACGATAAAAACAATATTAAATCTTGATAAAATTTAGACTTCCGAAGAAGGAAACTGTAAATGAAATGTTGATCCTATTCCAGGCTTACTTTCAACGCTAACAGTTCCTTGGTGCAATAACACAATATGCTTTACAATAGAAAGCCCAAGACCGGATCCGGAAGAAAGATCTCCAGAATGTGATTTATCCAATCGGTAGAAGCGTTCAAAAATTCTCTCTTTTTCATGAGCTGGAATGCCATACCCTTGGTCTTGAATTTGTATGTGAATTGTTTGGTAAATTTTCTGCGCCATCATTTGTACTTTTGTTTGGAGAGGAGAATACCGAATCGCATTTTCAATAAGATTTCGAAAAACCTGTAAAAGCAAGGATTCATTTCCCTTCATGTGTAAAGTAGGAGGATCAATGGTTAACATCAACTGAATCTCTTTTTTCTGTGCCTCTTCTTGACAAATATGGATGGCTTCTTCGAATAGCTCCTTTAGTGCAAAGGACTCTTTGCTCATTTGATGCACATTTTCTAAACGAGAAAGAATGAGCAAATCCTGAATAATAGTCGCCATTTTTTGAGCATTCTTTTCAATAATTTTCAAATACTTCGTCTGCTTTTCTGGTGAAAGAGAATCAGACATAAGTGTCTCTGAAAATCCTACAATAGCAGCAATGGGGCTTTTCAATTCATGCGACACATTGGAGACAAATTCGGTTCTGACTTTTTCCAACTTTCGCAAATGAGTTAAGTCTTGCAATATAAGAAGATATTCTGCTTTGTCTTGCTGAGTAATAAAATTAGAGAGAGGTAGCAGTTTGTAGTACAAATATTTTGGGCTTTCAGGATGTAACTCGAACTCACCTTCTGCAGGTTTTTGAGTTTCAATCACTTGATCAATCTGCTCATTAAGTCGATAACTTGTCAGTACTTCCCATGTATGTTTTTCAAGGAGCAAAACAGGATCATTGAGCATTTTTTCAAATGATTGATTAGTAAAAATTATTTTTCTCTCTTGATTAAAAATCAATACTCCCTCTGTAAGCTGGTTCATCAAAGATAATGTAAATTGATTGGTCATTCTTAAATGATGAATCGTACTCTCGTAATGATCAATGATTTTTTTCCAGCTTTCAATTAAATCTATCCTCTCATAACTAGGAATGCTCCTCACATGCTTGACAAAAAAACGCTCCACAATTTGCCAATAAGACAAGGCAAACAAGATGGATACAATGCAGCAGATTAGAAGACCTGGTAGAAAGAAGGTATAGAAAACCGAGAATTGAATCTTGTTATAATGAGTTGCAAATATCAATAAATAAGCCGCCATAAAGGTGGCAAGTGAAGACAAGAACGTGTAAAGAATAAGCTTATGTTTCATGAGTGGGCGATTCAATTTTGTAGCCAACACCCCGCACAGTATGAATTAGAGATGCTGCAGATTGCAATTTTTTACGCAAGGATGTTACGTGTACATCTACCGTTCTATGCACAACATAAACTTCTTCCTTCCAGGCTCCTTCTAGAATCTGTTCTCTGGAAAGCACATTACCCGCATGAGTAGCTAAAAAAAGTAAAATATCAAACTCCAATTGTGTTAAATCAAGAGGTGACTGGTGTAACAATACTTCTCTTCGGCTTACATTCAAATATAGATCTTCTTTTGGCCAAAAGAAATCTATTTTTTTCTGCGTTCGAGACAATATTTTTTGGACTCTTGCTATAAATACTTTTGGGCTAAAGGGTTTTGTAATATAATCCTCGGCTCCAAGCTCCAATCCCTTTACAATATCAAAATCCTCGCTCTTTGCAGATTCTATAAAAACCGGAATATGAGAAAATTTTTGCTCCTTTTTCATATATTTCAAAATCTCAATCCCAGAAATATCAGGGAGCATCAAATCTAATATGACCAGATCAATGGGTTGATTCTTTAGTATTTTTAAAGCTTGAGGTCCTGTTTTGGCAGGCCAAACAGTATGTCCTTCTTTCTCCAAATGAAATTGAATCAACTCCATTAAGTCTTCGTTATCCTCGGTTAAAAGAATTAAACTCATTGCATTTCTCCTTTGATGGTTGCACATCAAAACATTTTATCTTTTCACAGAATTTTTCAACTGGAAAGCCAATGACATTCCATATACTTCCAATCACAGAAGCTATGAAATGCGAAGGTACTTCTTGGATGCCGTATCCACCAGCTTTATCAAAGGGATGATAGGTTTGTATATAGGAGATCATATCATCATCAGACAATGGAGTAAACGTTACAAACGTTGTATCAGAAAAACAAAGTCTCTGCATTGAATAATGATCCCGAATTCGAATCATGGCCACCGAACTTACTACACGATGAGTTGTTCCGGATAGTTTTTTCAACATTCTAAAAGCATGATATTCATCTGTGGGTTTTCCCACAATGTGAGTGGTGGTTGCAATTGCAGTATCACAGGAAAAAATCCATCCACACTGAATGGATTTTTTTTCAAAAATGGCATTTCCTTTGATTTGTGCATTTTGTTGAGTGAAGAATTCCACATCCCCAGCTCTATACTTCTCTGAAGATAATTCTAAACATTCTGGAGAGAGAGATTGATAAGTAGGAAACAATCGAGAAAAAATTTCTTTTCTTCTGCTCGAATTTGAAGCAAGAATGATTTCCATCAGGACGTAGATAAATGTAAAAACGACTCCGCCATCACTTTGATAATAGGGATTTTTGAATGAGCAGCTAAAACAATATAAGGTTGTCCAACTTCTTTCATATCCTGCAAACATGAGAACGCTTTTTGTATGAGCTTGGATGAATCTTGCACGCAAGGAGACTGTATGAAATCATATAGTATCTTTGCTGATTTGTCTGTTCCTACATCTCTTAACGCTTCCATGCAAGAAATCTGAATCGGGTGAGGATTATCCTCTGCCTCAAGACGTTTCTGAATGATTTCCTCTACATTTTCTTTGTTTAGTCTAATTGTAATATGCAAACCTACTATTGCATAAGAAATAGATGGAGAAAAGATTAATTGATGGAAGTATTCAAGGCTATCGGGTGGTAATTTCTGGAGTTCAATGTCTGTCATTGGGTATTTCGCAAGAAATTCCTCCATATGAAGAAGGTATTCTTTTTCAAAATCAGAAAACTGAATTGCATGAGATGGTACAGATAGAGCATTTAGCCAGCCTGTTTGATTTTGTATACAGAACAAGCTTTTTACAATTTCCAAACGCTCTGCATTGGAAATTTCACTGCGGTCAAGTTCAGATTGCAATAAAGGTAGCGTTCTTGGGTCTCGTATGATTCGCATAATAGAGTGGAAAACAGCAGAAGTAGGTTCAGAAAATGCCTTTAATGCATTCGAAGAATCAATATTGGATACACCTTGATGATACACCTCCACAATACAGTCCAAAAGCGGTTGTTCCATCAAGATATCAACAAATCGTTGAAATGTGTCCGATCCATAACGCAAACTAGTAAGTTTTTGATAAAGAAGGGTAAACAAAAAGGACGGATCAGATTGAACCAAAAGCAATACAATCTGGTCTTTTTCAATCGGACCTTTACGAAGATAAGAGGAAAGCTTGTTTTCTATTCTTACCTCTTTTCGAGGTTTACGGAACCAAACGATGTGCAGGATGATTGCAAGGACGATTAGAAAAATGCTTACAATTAGAGGGATATATTCCAGAAGAAACGAAAATTGCATAATAATGCTCTGCACTCCAAACTACACCAGAAATTTCTGAATGAGTTCCTGGGCAGATTTATCCTTTTTGTTTTGTTTTGGATACACCAATATTTTTAGATCGCCTTTGTCACGGCTGTTCTGTTTAAAAAGTTGGATCAGATTTTTACAGTACTTTTCTAAATCAGAATAAGTTGTAAATAAAACAAACAGATCTTCCAATTCATCACTGGAAATGAAGACAAACTGTCCTTGATCTTTTTCTCGAACACTTAAAGTAATTGCCAGCAAACAATCTTCTTTAATAGATTGTAAATCGGTATCAACGTTTGTAATTTGTATTTTTAATACATGAAACTCAATCCCGGATTGTATCCATTTTGTAAGTCTTTGGGTTGCAGCTTTGACAGGATAGGGAAGAATAAGAGTGCTAATGGATGTATTCTCTTTCTTTCTTACCAACCGATTGATACGAATTTCCAATTCTTCAAAATCAAACGGTTTCACAAGATAATCGTCAGCACCTGCTTTGAAACCCTTAATTTTGTCTTCTGTTTGCGTTCGCGCGGTTAGAAAGATAATAGGAATATTTTTTGTATCCTCATTTTCTTTCAATTTCATCGCTACTTGGAAACCATCCATTTCGGGCATCATAACATCAAGCAAAATGAGATCAGGTTTTTCATTATTGGCTATTTCAATAGCTTTTATGGGGCTAGATGATTTAAAAACTTCATAGTGTTTAAGCTTGAGATGTAAAGCTAGCAAAGAAAGAATATCTGGTTCATCATCAACAATAAGAATTCTAGTGGGATTATTCATGTAGAAGCAGCGTCAGTTATTTCCAAATTTCAATGCATGTGTCCGGACAAATTAAGGCACAAGACATACACGCAGTGCATTTGCTCATATTGTTTTCTTCTATTGTGGCAGGGTGGTAACCAGATTGATTGATATCCTTTTTTAATTCAATGATGCTAACTGGACACACTTCTACACATAAAGAACAGCCTTTACATAAGTCTTCATTAAACACTACTTTTGGCATGTTTCCTCCTTATTTGGAAAGCTCTCGAATTAACTCTTGTGCTACAACAATACGTTGTATTTGGTTTGTTCCTTCATAAATTTGAGTAATTTTTGCATCACGGAACATTTTCTCAACAGGGTAATCTTTCATGTAACCATATCCACCCATCACTTGGATGGCATCCAGAGTAACCTTAACGGCAACATCAGAAGCGAAATATTTCGCCATAGCAGAACATTTGCTAATTTTCTTTTCACCTGAATCTACCGTCGCTGCAGCATTGTAAATCAAAGACCTAGCAGCCTCTATTTGAGTTGCCATATCTGCTAACATAAATTTAACAGCTTGCTGAGCTATAATTGGTTGACCAAATTGTATTCTTTTTGTGGCATAATGCAATGCTTCTTCAAAAGCTCCTTGTGCAATACCTAGGGCTTGAGCACCAACACCAGTACGGGAATGATCAAAATTGTCCATTGCAACCAAGAAACCTCGGCCTGGAGTTCCCAATCGGTTTTCTTCTGGAACAAACACTTCATCAAACAACAAATCACAGGTGTGGGTAGCTCGAATTCCCATTTTTTTCTCTTTTTCACCGAATCGAAATCCATCCCAACCTTTTTCCACAATGAATGCGGTGATTCCGCGTATTCCTTTTTTGGGGTTGATCGTTGCTAGTACTACATAGACATCAGCTATAGAACCATTGGTAATAAAAATCTTAGTTCCATTTAATCGATATCCTCCATCACAAGGAGTAGCGGTAGTTTTAATGGCAGAGGCATCGGATCCTGCTTCAGCTTCAGTTAGAGCAAATGCTGCAAGATATTCTGCGGAAGCAATTTTAGGTAAATACTTTTTTTTCTGCTCTTCTGTTCCCCATTTTAAAATAGGATAAGATCCAAGTGCATTTACCGAATAAGCGCAGCTGATTCCTCCGCAAACGCGAGAAAACTCTTCTTGAACGAGACATAATTCTGTAACACCCATGTCCAAACCGTCATATTCTTTTGGAATAAAGATACGCATAAAATCAAGTTTTCCCATTTCTTTCATGAGGGGTACGGAACACTCATCTCGTTCGTCCAGTTCAGCACGTAAAGGTTTTATTCTTTCTTCAGCAAATCGCTTAGCTGCATTACGCAAAACTTCTTGTTCATGATTCCAAAAATATTTCATAAAAATGATTGTACGAATTCACGAAATTGTTTCAATATGGGTATTCGTTTGGTGATTTGTACAAATCGAATCCTTTTATATACTTGTTAAAGACAACGAAGGAGTTCTATATGCAACAGATAGCTAAAACTAGAATTAAAGTAAAAATGCACCGTTTCTTATGCACGGAAGTCATTGAAATCAAAGCAGGGGATAAGGTAAAAGTTCAACATAATGACGAAATTGATTATGGAGAAGTCGTTAGTCTTTGTCCATACCACAAGCGTATTCCTTTAGATGGTACAATTTTAGAAACATCCAGTAACAATTATAAACAATCTCGAGAGGAATTGATTGAAAAAGACCGAGAAGTATTCCGTTTTTGTTTGCGCAAATCCGAAGAACTCAATCTTAATATGGCACTGGTAAAAGCAGAGCATGTTTTGGATGGTTCAAAAATCATCATCTATTTCACCGCAGATAAACGTATAGATTTCCGCGAACTGGTAAAAAGTCTAAACAATTTTCTAAAACACAAAACCAGAGTAGAGCTTTGGCAAATTAGCTCTCGGGAAAAGGCTGTACTTATTGGTGGAGTTGGTGTTTGTGGTAGAGTTGTTTGCTGCCGTTGCATCGGACAAATCCCCGATACGGTAGGGATTAAAACTGTCAAAGAACAAGGTTTGGAAATCAATCCCATCAAAATTACTGGAATCTGCGGAAAACTAATGTGCTGTTTGACCTATGAACACGCGCAATATCAAGAAATGCAGAAAGAGTACCCAGAAATCGGAAGTACCATCACCGTTGGAGATAAAACTGGCGTTGTACAAAGCGTGAATGTGATTAGCAGAAAAATGAAAGTCCAGTTTGACGATGGAATTTCCCGTGAGATAACATTAAATGAATACTTGGGTATAGAACCTGAAATATCTCAAGACGCAGAATTAAAAATGATGCAAAAAGTTCATGTTGTAAAACCCAGAACTATAAAAGAACGTGTCAGTAAGGTGTTTAAAGGCCGATCCAATAGACCAGAGGATCGAAAAATCGAGAATACAGAAAAACTACAAAAAGAAAAAACACTTTCCCTTCCAGACAAAAAAACAACACAAAAACAAGATTCAGCAGACAAAGAAAATGCAGCAAAAGAAAATACAGAAAAAGAAAAAAAGCCAGGATTTAAAAAACCCTGGCATAAAAGGAGATATCCACGTAAAGCGAAACAGACGCCTTCTACAGGTTCAGACAGTAGAAAAGCGTCCTAATCGGTTACGAAACATCCTTGAAAGCCATAGCTTTGGCTCCGCATATAGGACATATAGCCGGTTTTTCATCTAAGTGGATGTACCCGCATACTTTACATAAATATACCTTCCCATCTTTCTTTTCGTCCATTGTACGTAAAGCTTCTTCATAACTCTCTGCATGGCTTTTTTCAGCTTCCATTGCCAACTGAAAACCACGTTTTGATGCTTCTTGATATTCTTCTTCTGCTTCTTCCACCATTTTTGGATACATGGATTGATATTCGTGGTTTTCACCAGCGATTGCGTCTTGAAGATTTTCTTTTGTAGATTGAATCCCACTCATATTTTTGAAATGATTCATAGCATGAAGGGTTTCTGCTTCAGCAGCTGCACGAAATAGCTTTGCAATAAAGGCATAGCCTTCCAATTCTGCCTTCTCTGCATAAGCAAGATACTTTCTATTCGCTTGGGATTCCCCTGCAAATGCTTCTTGTAAGTTTTTCATTGTCTTGTTCATATATTCCTCCTTGTCAAATGGTATATATAGTGTATCAAATTACAGAATAAAAATTCGATTTTTCCGTGACCGAATTCGAAGAAACTGTTTTGGGTGCAACTTCATTTTTTGGAGCAAGAAAGGGGGTTGAAATCCCACCTTCTCCAGCAAACCAATTACTTCGCCCATTTCAGCTTTGTGTAAAAGTCGATAGACAAATTGATCAAATTCATGTGATTCCTCAAAATACAAAGAGAAAATGCCTGGTTCTGCAAGAAGACGAAATATGGAAGACAAAGTTACGATCGGAGATTCAATGAGAGCCTGAACATTAAAACAATCAAAAGAAAAGAATTGTTCAGGTTTTAATCTCTTCCACTCTGCAAAAGGAAGATATCGGGCATAAAAAACCGATTGAAAGCCAAATTCTTGAAAATACTCTTTCCATTTTCTTTCATGTGCTTTTTTTTCATTAAAAATCATCGCTCGAATAGATTTTCGCTTACATCTTTCATATAAAGGAGGGATGATGCTTGGATCTGAAAGACCATAAAAAGCAATCTGCTTGCCCTCTACTGGCTGAAATGTACGAAGAAAGACTGCTTCTGCATTGCAGTGCTTTAGTGGTACTGGATTATTTCGAAGGGTATTTCGAATATCGATCTTCATTGGAAAAAATACAACCGCAATATGACTGCATATAATACTTACGCTCTCTTGCAACCTGCATACCTTCTTTGTAGCGAGTGCTCCAGTCTCGGAAAACAAACTGCGAGGGAGTAAAAAATTTCAAAACTTGTTGACGTATGATATGGTGGTCTTGGTAAGGGCTAAAAAGTAGTGTGGAGCTACAATATTGAAAATCACCAGATACAAAACGATTGTGTGTTTCTTTCATTCGTATGTTATAGCAAGTAGCACACCTTTTTTGTGTACGGGATACTGCAAGTGTTTGAGCCAAAAAATCTCTGTAGGGGTAGTCTCCATAAAACATGGGAATATGAAAATCATCAATAAGGCGAAAAGTTGCTTCCTTTCGCATAAGATACTCTTTGAGAGGGTGTATATTGGGATTATAGAAAAATCCCACAACATTGTAGTCTTGCATCAAATCTTGTAAAGGAATAATAGAGCAAGGCGCACAGCAAATGTGGAGAAGGAGCTTTGGCTTCAAGAAAATAATCCTTCGCTTGTATCTACTGCTTGCACATACCCATTTTTTTCCAAATACAACATGCCCAATCTTGTCAATACTCTTCCTCGTGGAGTTTTTTCAATAAAATTCAGCAGTAACAAATATGGTTCTGTGATTTCTTCTAGAGTCATACGATCTTCGCTCAAAATAGCGCAAATCGTATTTAGGCCCATTGGTTTTCCTAGTTTTTGGTACAGTAGTATAAGTAGTTTACGATCTTGATCGGAGAGCCCATTTTCGTCCAAATGAAGGATGGAAAATGTTTGATCCAGAATACTTTTCTCAATTTTCTCTTCAGACTGCACTGTTGCCACGTCCCGTACTCGTTTAACCAAATGGATGGCAATGCGGGGAGTGCCTCGAGAACGCTTGGCTATTTCTAGAGCTTGCGCCTTGGGAATTTCTAGCTTCAATTGGACTGCTACATTTTGAATCACATCCACCAGTTCATCAACAGAATAGAACTGGAAATGATAGGTGAGTCCAAATCGATCCCGAAGTGGCTTAGATAAAAGACCAGCCCGAGTTGTAGCTCCAATCAAAGTAAAAGGCTGACAAGGAATAGAATGAGCCTTAATGTTCCTCCCCCCGCCCCGTACGATCTGAATTTCAAAATCTTCCATAACACTGTAGAAAGACTCTTCGATTCGCTTGTCCAATCGGTGTATTTCATCTATAAAGAGGATGTCTCCAGGCTGCAAGGTCATCACAAGAGACATCAAGTCAATAATACGTTTAATGGAAGTAGCAGTCGTTTTGACCAGTCGTCGGTTCATTTCATTGGATAAAACAATGGCCAGAGAAGTTTTGCCCAATCCCGGAGGTCCATTTAACAAGATATGCTCCAAGCATTCATTACGATCCTTAGCAGCCTGCATAGCAATTCTTAAGCTCTGCTTGATACTCGACTGTCCAATATACTCTGTTAATCGAGAGGGCCTGAGTAGATAATCATCTGTTTTTGTGTTATTTGGACCTTGATTCATTGGTTTTTGACTCATCGCTTTCCTTCTTGCGATACAAGTGGAGACAAATCAGGAGTAGAACCCGTAAATTTAAGAGAATGAACCACATTTTTCTTAACCAAAAATTCTTCTTTCCAGCTCCCTAGATTTTGCACAAAAGCAGGTTCTTCCTGTAAATATTGAGAAGTGTAGGAGCAGAACCGTATGAGATCGTGGTAGGTTAATAGTAGATAATCTTGCAAACCAAATTCTCCAGACGGCAGCATTGCATAGTGCAAATCACCCGTTTCCACGTTCTTCCAATTTTCATCGGTTGCAACAATACCGTTGATAATACGAATGGCAGCGTTTGTGTATGTTTCTTCCTGCGTGGTTTCGCCCAACAGAATCAAAAATGAAGCCTCATTCAATAAATGATTTAACGAGGAGTGTACACGAAGAGAAGGAGAGGAATAGATAAAATAATCTTGTAGCATAAACCCATAATTTGGGGTTTCATAGCAAAACCCTTTACGAATGCCGTCTACCAATATATCTCCAATTTTACAAGCTCCGGCAAGTGCTTCGGGGGTTCCAAATGTTTCATACATTCGAAGCATAAACAGGGCTGCATCCGTACAAAATCGAGTATCAAAATACTGATCCTGTACACCATATTCCGCTTGTAGCCATTTAGAGACAGTTCCATTGGACCAATATCCTGCAGAGTTGCGATTTTCTAGCAGAGCAACCAAAGAATTCATACATATATCGTATAAAAAAAACTGATCCTCTTCATAGTAGTATTCTAACATACTTCTAGGAGCATACATTGAATAGTCCCAATAGAAACCCTGTGGAGATTCATTCAGATATCCCGACAAGTAGGTAGAATAGTAAAACCCATCTTGAAAATACCCCTTTTTCAATCCAAAGTCAGTGATGAGAAGGATTTTTTGAGTCACAGCAGATTCGATATCCATAAGTGGCTGGGCAGAAAACACAAACCAATCTCGCAGAGAAGAGTTTTTCGATAGGGTAGTATGCGTAGAAATCACACATTCCTGATTTTCATTCAAATCTGTATAGGTAATGGTTTCCACATTATCAAGATGCTGATATATTCCACCAGGTAATGTTTTGAACGGAAAAACTCTACCGGTATAAAAAGAAGAAGTTCTTTGGTGATGATGTGAAAATTGACCAAACAATGCTTCGCCGAAAGAATCTCCGTCTGGTGATTCAGATACAGTTAGTGCGGTGGATTCTTCCCAATAATCCTCTTTAGAATACCGAAATACATATACATCTGGCTTTTCTTCAGGGATGAATTGAGAAAGATTTTCGTCGCTATATCGCAAAGCATAGTGCAAAGGAAAATTGATATCCAATGCATTGGCAAACTCAACAAATACCATTACATCGGTTGTGTGGAAGACACGAATCCACAGTTGACATTCTATTTCGTTCTGAGCAGGATCTTCCAAAAGAACAGTGGCGTGGAGAGTACCTGCCATGAAAGAGGGGAAATGAGAGGTATGACCTACATTGATGACACGAAAAGGAGGGTGAAAGTCTACAATCACACTCCGGTGTAAGTTTTCTTTAATAGTATAGGGAAAAACGATTTCTCGAGAAGTCCATTGGAGCATGGATTTTTGAAAAATTACAGCAGGGTCATGGTGCTGCATAGGAGATAAAACAGCTTCAATGGGAAAGGTAAATAAAACCACCATGCTGAAAATGAGTGAAATGGAAATCCAATATTTCCTTCGTTTTTCTTTCTTTAATGATTTTTTTGGTCTTTCTATTTGCTCTGATTTCATCATAATAGTTCATTAATGCTTTTTATAAACATTATATCTAAGATATGATTTTTCCAGAGAAAGTAAAAGAACATGGAGCAAGATATCGGACAAAACATATACAAAAATGAGCTTCGGCCTATTATTGAAAAATACATGAATCAAAAAGATTTAGCTCGGATTGAAGAGGCTTATTACTTTGCTCGGAAATTTCATGAAGGGCAAAAACGAAAATCCGGAGAGCCATATATTGTTCATCCACTAAAGGTAGCCATAATATTGGCCCAGCACAATGTAGATGCAAGCATGATCATAACTGGGCTGCTACACGACTGTATTGAAGATACCGAAGCACAAAAAGAAACGATTCAAGAATTGTTCAGTGAAGATATTGCCAGCTTGGTTGACCAACTGACAAAACTACAAAATATTGAATTCAAAACCAAAGAAGAAGGTCAATCTGAGAATCTGCGAAAACTTTTGCTCGCTATGGCACAAGACACTCGAGTTGTCATGGTAAAAATCGCTGATCGTTTGCATAACATGAGAACTCTTGATCACCTTGCTCCCTACAAACAACAAGACATCGCCAAAGAGACAATGGATATCTATGTTCCTCTTGTACACCGCTTAGGTATGTATGCATTCAAATGGGAACTCGAAGATTTATCATTCAAATATCTTCACCCAGATGAATTTTTACGATTAAAAGCAATGTTATCTCGTAAAAGAACCGAGCGTGAAAAATACATTGACAATGCCATGAAAATCATATCCAATGAACTCACCAGGAACCAAGTTGATCATACCATGGAAGGTAGACCCAAAAACCTGTACTCCACCTATAAAAAAATGCAGGACAAACAAAAGCCCATCACCGAAGTGTATGATCTTTTTGCCACGCGAGTGCTTGTCCCTACTATATCAGATTGCTACACTGCACTAGGTGTTATTCACAGTATTTGGCGCCCAGTTCCCGGACGATTTAAAGATTATATTGCCAACCCCAAAGCAAATGGCTACCAATCTCTTCACACAACAGTTTTTGGCCCCAACGATCAACTGCTTGAAATCCAGATTCGAACCTTTCAGATGCACTCTATGAACGAAATTGGCATTGCTAACCATTGGTCTTACAAAGAAGGAGACACTCGAAAAACCCGCAATTTTGACGAAAAAGTACAGTGGTTGAAACGTTTGTTAGATATGCAGCAAGAAGCCAAAAATGCCGATGAGTTTATTAAAAATGTGAAATTTGATTTGTTCAAAGAAGAAGTTTTTGTTTTTTCCCCCAAAGGACGGGTCATTGACCTTCCTGCTGGTTCTACTCCAATTGATTTTGCCTATCGTGTTCACACCGATGTTGGTAATCACTGCGTTGGAGCAAAAGTAAATGGCAGAATTGTTCCCTTAACCTATAGCCTTCAAACTGGTGATATCGTAAAAATCTTAACAACAAAGAATGCTAGAGGTCCAGGAAAAGATTGGTTAAAAATTGCTCGCTCACCAAGCACTCGATCCAAAATTCGAACATGGCTTCGCAAACATCAAGAAGACGAAGATAAAATTGAAAAACCGGAAAAGAAAGAAGAGATTCCTTCTCCCAAAGAGAGTGTTCCTGAAATCCCCCTGGTACACTCACCACGATCAACAAAAAAACATAGCAGTTCTGTCATTATCGACGGTAACACAAATCTTGCAGTTACATTTCCACATTGCTGCAATCCAGTACCCTATGATGAAATCGTAGGCTATATCTCCCGAGGCCGAG
>CAZOYI010000313.1:0-5323 GCA_964583965.1 uncultured Caldisericota bacterium | reverse complement strand
GAGTTGAAAAACATAGCGACTTATGAGAAATATCAAGGTAAGGGCTACGGCAAAGCGTTGATCCATTACATTTGCGATTTCTATAAAAACGACTACAAGACCATGCTGGTGGGGACAGGTGAAACGCCTGCTATCTTGTCGTTTTATGAAGCTTGTGGCTTTGTAAGGTCCCATCGAGTAAAGAATTTCTTTACCGACCATTACGACCACCCTATGTTTGAAGGCGACATACAGCTTGTTGATATGAATTTACCTTAAAAAGGATTTGAGGGAGTGATGAAATTGGTTAGCAGTCCATTGAAGAAATTGTCTGCGATATTGAATCCAGGCAGGAGACTTTAAAAAAGTAGGATGAGTTGAGAAATTTTTCATTTTTTACTTGCAGAAGAAGCAAGTATTAGTAAAATTTGTTTGCTGGTGGTTGTGATCATTTGGGTGTTTCGGCCCCTCATTATTGCAAACCCCTGTTATATTGAAGGTAACTACCGAATCTATGAAATTGGAAACCGATGGCGCAAAATGGAAAAGCCCCATCACCACAACTTCAACCGACCCGGAGACACGGGAGGTATGTCCTTATTATCTACTTTTTTCCTCAGATGCCGATTTATACCTTGTAAGATGGGTTTGGATTGAGTAACCATCGTTGCATTTACACGGACGTATCCAGTTGCATTGCGGATTCCTTCCTACAAATGGTAGGAATGTAGTATTTTTGAAGAAAGAGAGATGATGAATCATGCTCAAAATGACTCGCTTAGTTTGTATTCTATTATTCTCATTGTGTTTTGTATTTGTAACCATATCATGTTCAAAACCGTCACAGGAAGTTGATGTAAAAACAATGGATATCGATGAACTACGTATAGCATTAGAAAAAAATGACTTTACTTCCAAATATGCCCCATTCTTACAAGTTGATTTGATCAAACTGTATGAAGCTGGAAAATTAGGGGATGCTGCTGGTAACAATGCAAATGCTCCATACAGGGGCATGTTTGGTGCGATTCCGGATAATATTCCTCTGACAAATGTCAACCAAATTATCAATGCTCAGGATAAGATTGATGCGTGGTTATATAATTCTCCAGGATTGATTCAAGGATGGCAAATTAACCCAGATGAGGGAATTCTGATTATTGCGAAAACCCCTCCAAAATGCAAATACTTCAGCTATTGTGGCTTTATTTTCAATAAATACTATGAAAAAGAAAAAAAACAGAAATGGGTTTGGACCAGTTTCAATGATCCAATGAACAATATGACAATTAAGACCACAGGAACACCAAACGGTATGCAGGGAGATTCTTTCGATAAAGATACAGCCATCATTATAACTGCAAACAAGGAAATCGATCAACGTATACGAAAAATTTTAAACGAAAACGGTTACCCGGATGACATTATCAATACGTACATTATTCCAAGTTCAATGGTAAAAATGGGTATCGGTCCTGAATATGATACTATTGTGTTTGGTCAGCGAATGGCACTGTTTGATGATGTAAAAGCAGGAGAGAAATATGTCAAAGAAATTACCGCAGCCTTGAGAATCACTTCAACCATACCGGTAGAAGCAGATTATTTCTCATCACCCGTATTACGAGTCAGAGGCAATGGGAAAACCGAAATTGATTATATTCCCGCATTAAATGAATTACGCAAGGCTATTCTTGAAAAATACTCCAACCTCCAAGCAAATGAATTGACTACTTCTGTTTGGTTAACCGAATCCTACGATGCTGTTCAGACGGAAGTTTATGTTGCAGGCGAGAGTCGTGATACGGTGTATCTCCGAAGCGAAGAATTCTACCTTGGTGATCATCCTAATGAAATAGTTGTAGTGTATGGAGTTAATCATGCCGCTTCTGGAAAAGCAACCTACACAAACTGTAATTTCTATGGAAAAGCAGCATGGAATGGAGTAGCTGGAATATACAACATTCAGTACGAAGGGAGTGCAGAAGAATACTTGCCTGATCATCCTTTAGCGAAAGATCTTTACGTGTGCATATTTACAAGGTCAAATAGCTCTGATAAAAACATGATCACTGTTCCTACGGGACCCAAAGCCCACGGTGTACGGTTGGATGAGCCGGCTTTTATCGGTTTCAGAGCCTACCTTGAACCATCTACTAAAGTAGGACCATTGAATACAGAACTCCTATATGATCGCGTGATTAAATTCAATTCCAAAAAATAAAATGTGTCAAAAGTCCCATTAATGGATGAAGTACAAATGAGCAATACCGCATTATTTTGCTCCTAACTTGACACCAATACGTATTATTCTACCCTATAAAGGTTCAATGCAAGGAAACGTTTTCCTATTACTTCCCCAGGGAGCTTAAAACTTTCCTGGAGTTAGAAGATCTCATTGTTTTCCACGAGCAAGGATCGTTGAACAATAACATACCACTTGATCAAAATGAAGATCAGTTGGTGTTGTTTTGCAGAAAAAAGAATTCAGAAGACTGATTGTTTGTTTCTATACTCACTACTAAAAAAACATCTAAATTTATCTAATTGTACTTGATTTTTATTTTTTACTCATTACTATTTCAATTGAGGTGAAATATGATCGAAATAGACTTAAAAAAAGTATTAATACAACATGGCTGTACTCAAGCAAAGTTTTCAGCTGAATCAGGTGTGAGTTTAGCCACAATTAGTAAAATCTGTAATGATCCTAATTACCAACCTACGGCACTTATTCAAAGTAAGATTAATAATACATTGGTTCGGTTGGGGTACTTTGATAAGGATGAATGAATTCAGTAAATTTGTATTTGATTTGCATGATCGAATTTGATAGGATATGTAAACACGAAAAATGATTATAACCGGAAAAGAGGCGTCAAATTGACTTCTGAAGACGTAACGAAGAAAATTGCAGAAATTATTACAACAAACATTAATGAACTTGAAAAGAAACCTATGGAATTGTTTCTTTTAAAAAGGATAAATGATCAGATAGAGAATGATGTTTATTGTAAGGATGAAAAAAATATGGATCATAAGGATCTTGTTTTTTTCCGCTATTTCTATTGTAATTTTCTTGAACACATTTGGTTTCATTTAGCTTGTGATGCTTCTTTACGGGTAAGTGATGAAAAAACCATACGTATTATTCAAAAAGTGATTCAAGGACTTAAAGTCCTTTCAAAAGCATATTTGCGTGCTAATAAAGAAGAAATCTATAACGCTTTCATGGATCTTACATATTCCTATTTCAAGGAATTAAATTCGGAGGAGAACAATGATTAAGAATCCTGAGTCTTTTCTCTTGCAACTGTCAAAAGAAGTCAATCCGATCGATAGTAAAAATGCAGTCATTTTCACAGCAGGAAACACTGGATTTGATTTTTTTGATATTGCCAAACAAACACTATCACCCAAAACTTCCTCCGATGTTGTAGAAATTTATATGGATTTGCTTGGGCAAATTGACAAAGCAGGAATTAAATACAACAAGCTTGCTTTTACGGATAAAACTTTAGGACCGTTAATGCTATCTTCTCAACTCATCCAAAAAACTCAGAAAGAAGCGCTAATCATTAAAACTCGATTTCCTTGTGATTGTAGATTATGCTCGACCAAGCTACGGGTAAAATCTAGTTGTGACATGGATGAAACCCCCGTAAAGGAACAAGATCGTATTGTCATCGTAAGTGATGTATTGTCAACGGGAGGAACGATTCAAAAATCTATTGATATTATCCAAAACTATCATGGAAAAGTAGTGGCTGCTGTGGTAATTGTAGACCGCCAAGTATTTTTAAAAGATGAAAAATCCGTTAAAGAAGTCCTGGAAGAAAAGAATAAGGATTTTGCTTTGTTTTCTTTTACGACAAGAGATCGTATGTTAGCATGGGGTTTTTCTGAGCCGACTATGCACGATTTGGAAAAGAAAGATTTTTTTGAAGTGATTCGGTCTTCATTAGAAATATCTGATAATGGTCAGATAAAAGAAAATGAAACGTTTGTTAAGAAGCTTGTTGATTACGCTATTCAAGAAAGAAAAGATAAGGATATTCGTTCTGATCGAAAAATGTTAGAAAACATGGTTGTTGCTCTCCTGTCACATTCTTTTACAAAACAAGCGATTCGAAAAGATATGTAAAATGTCAGCATACGATGTATTTATCGCGTATGATACAGCAACTGCAGAGGATTGTGCATCTTTTTTAAAAGAGAACTTAGAAAAAAATGGAATTCATGCTTTTGAGGCTCAAATTGATCTTGCAGAAATCGATAAAATTGGAGAAGACTGGAAATCGAATAGGGACAAAGCCTTGGAAGAGGCTTCTTTTTTTGTGGCTATCATTACCTCAATGGTCGTTTTATCCACAGAGTTTAAAGTTGAATTTGATTATGCTATTGAACGAAAGGCTCAGAAAAAAATTCTGTTGTGTGTTTATAAAGAGACAAATACAGAGGTTGTGTTTAGAGTGTATCCAGAAATGAAAACACTACAGAGAATGAAAAACTTTGAGAATAAACATGAATTATGGCGCTATGTTTCTAGCTTAATGAGTAAAGATCAGTCTATGATTATCAAAATGACTGTTTCACATTTCATGAATATTGCATCGGAGAAGCTGGAAGGAGTTTCTCAAGACACCTCTCTTCATCCTACGCAACAAATGGAGAGTGAGATACATGATCTGCTGGATATATTAAACAGCTATCAAACCAGAGATGAATTGATGGATAGATATTTAAGTCTATTTCGCAATAAGAATACAAAAAAATAACTGATTACACCTCCCTATATCGCGTATATTCAGTCATTTTATGCCAACAAAATTGAATGGCACTCCGAACGTTATGAAGAATAGCTCCTCCTGGGATTTCTACGTGTTTTACAAATTGCATCTTTTCGTTAAGAGACTCCTTCTCCACAATCAATATCTTAACTGACATAGAATAGAGAGTACTTCGGATACTATGTACCCCTTTGACTGGAGTAAAAACCAACATATTTAAGTTAACATGATTTTTAACATCTACGAAACACATATACATTATATTTTTGTCTTTCCCACATACAAGCTATAGGGAGTTTTGTACTTTAATGAGGAATGAAGCCGTTCGTGGTTGTAGAAGTGAATATACTCCCCAATCCGTTTGTTCGCTTCTTTGACATTTTCATATGCATGCAAGTATACTTCCTCATACTTCAGGCTCCACCAAAATCTCTCGTCGGGTTATCCCGAGTTCAGGATAATCTGACTTATCCCGACAAAATAGTTATCCCGAGATTTGTCTATCTATCTAGAAATAATACCCTCTACGCTACTTTTTCTTTTTGAACAATCAG
>CAZOYI010000312.1:0-1605 GCA_964583965.1 uncultured Caldisericota bacterium | reverse complement strand
AAGAGTTGTAAAAGAGATTTTTTTCTCTCCCCTCGATAAGGGCACATCATTTCGCCTTCTTTTCATGGGTATTTCTAAAAATGAATATTTGCTGAAATATCGGCTACTATTGTTGAAAGTTCAATAATCCCAACAAACGAGCTACTTTTTCCAGATAATCTGGTCTGAAGCTCGTCGCCTCTGCTTCCATTGTAAGTTTCTCTAGAGAAATTCTCATATTACCTCCGCCCAGGACCGTTCAATCACTTCCACTGGTACCACTAGGTTCCATTTCGGTACGAGTCTGCTGATTTTTCTCCTGGACCTATCCAAGTAATGGACTTGTCGAGGTCGCATATCGTAAAGCTCTTTGAGTTGCCAATCTTCAACCATTAACTGAGTTCGATGCTGGTCCAGAAAAAAACCTACCTTTGCTGCAGTAGTCGCATTTTTAAGTAGAAGCGCATGCTCTATGACTTTATTAAGATTGAAAAATTCAATAGACTCTAACGAGCGCCATATTTCTTCCCAACTTCCTGACAGATCTGGTCGATCCAGAGTTTCCACCAGAGTCCTCTCCAAGTTTGAAACTCTTACGATTATACCTGCACGTTCTGCAATCAAAACATTAGTATGCGTTTTACCCTGAGTCTCAAGAGCATGGGGAAATTTGGTTCCTCGAAAAGTATAAGATTGAAAACTCAGAGAACCCAATGGACGAGATGCCGAGTAAATTATATGAGTAAACAAAGAATACGCTTTACCATGAAACTCTAGTGCTGTATGGTGCGACAACACCGAATCTGGTGTTAATTTTGATGCAATAAGATACGGATCAACCGAGAAAAAATCCTTGCTAGTACCCTTCGGTATTACTGCATATAATCCACGTCGTATTCGTACAATATGTCCAGTCTTCTGGTGGTATGCCAAGAGAGCTTCTTGTGTCCGTTCACCAGGTTTACCTTGCAACAATAGGTGTTTTGCCAGATCTTCTCCAGTAAAAACTGGATTCTTTCTGAAAAACTCATCATGTTTCATCATTGTAGTCCTTGAAAACATATCTCATAACCCATAGTAATTCTATGGGTATTTAGAATCATTGTCAAGTGTACCAGGATATATCACAAACAAAGATAGAACATTATGCGATACAAAAACATGTGTCACCAAGGGATATGGACAACATTGTGGACTTTAAAAAAACAGAAGGATGCGTGTACGCTTGCCCCTCCTCTTCAATCCTTTAAAAAAACAATCGTCCACAAAATGTTTCAATCTCATATCAAACACATAAAACATTGATCACGTTGGATAGCATAAAGCGAAGGGCTTTGGTTTTGTAGGAAGAATCATTAAACGTGCCAATCATGTACGATTCTGTTTTGGGGTGGTAAAAGAGGAAAGCTCCTGTGACTCCCACGCACCCCCAGCAATTAAACTTAGGTGGCATCACAAAAGGTACAGTCACAAACTTCCATATCGAATAGCAATAGTGAATGCCAATCGCAGGAAATCCCATGGGTCTGTCATCATCAATCATTCTTTGTCACACAATCAATCATTGCATGAGCAGTGGGAAATTTGGATGGTTTCTTTGGTGCAGTGAAATCATTGGTATAGGTG
>CAZOYI010000311.1:0-3807 GCA_964583965.1 uncultured Caldisericota bacterium | reverse complement strand
GGGGTATAGGATCTACCCATTGCACCCCCCTTGTGTTTTGTACAACGATGGATGTTACAACGCTCATTCCATAGGTTTTGTGTACAGCAAATGTTTTTAAATCTGCCTGAAGACCAGCTCCTCCTGAAGGATCAAAACCAGCAATGGTGAGTATTTTTTTCATAGGATTTTTTGATCATACAAAGTTTGAAAACCTTGATAACATTCATCGCAATGCGACAACACTGCTGAATCTATCGCTTTAGCGCTTGGTTGAATCCCCCACACTTTGCAGCCTGCTTTTAATGCTGAATCCATAGCATATATTGCATCTTCAAACGCGACACAATCTTGTGGTTTGACTTTCATCCGTTTGGTTGCTTCGATATAGATGTCAGGATGGGATTTGCTTTTTCCAAAATCTTCTTCAGTGAGTACAAATGAAAAAAACGAATCCATTTGGTTTCGTTTTAAACTAGCCATTGAAAGTTGATAATCTGTTGCGGTGACAACGCACATGGGAATTTTTTTAGACTGCAGAAAAGACAAATATTCATAGGCATAGGGAACTAAAGGTAGTGTCTTGTAATACGCTTCTCGAATCATGTTTTTGCACTCCATAACCATATCTGGCAGTTGTCCTTGCAAAGAATACTTTTTGGCAAGATATTCGATCGCTTCTGCTAGATTAAAGGATACTAGTTCTTTGTGAATTCCATAATCTACCTTTACATTGTGTGCTTCTAAGAATTGATAGGGAAGACGATCCCAAAGCGGGAGTGAATCCAACAGAGTTCCGTCAAGATCAAAAATAGCAGCTCTCATACTTGCACAATCCTTTGTGCCAGCTTTCGCATGGTTTTGGTCGCCTCATGGGGATCGGGGGCAGCAAAAATAGCAGATACAACTGCAATACCAGAAATATTGGTATCAACAAGTTCAAGTGCATTGTTTTCGTTGATTCCCCCAATTGCAACCACGGGAATAGTAGATTTTTGGCAGATAGAGCATAAAGTTTCTATGGAAACATTTTCAGCATCTTTTTTGGTAGGAGTAGAAAAAATGGACCCTACTCCCAGGTAATCTGCACCATCTTGTATGGCTTGCAAGGCTTGAGGAATGGTTTGTGCAGATACACCTAGAATTTTTTCCCTTCCAATCATTTGTCTGATTTCTTTTGCTGTAGTATCTTTTTGCCCTACATGGACACCATCTGCGTCTACCGCTAAAGCTACTTCTACGTTGTCGTTGATAATAAGTGGAATATTGTATTTCTTTGTAATCTTTTGCATCGATGAAGCCTGATGAATGAAATCTTTCAAAGGTAAATTTTTTTCTCGGAGCTGGATCATCGTTGCTCCTCCCAAAATAGCCTTTTGCACTGCTTCTTCTAAGGTCATATTCTGAATCCATATTCGATCTGTGATAGCATACAGGAGAAGCTGGTGTTTAGAAAATTTCATAGTTTGCTTCTCTTTGAAACGTATCATAGCTTATATTGCTTAATTCGTCAATCAAATAGGTGCGAAATGATCCTGTCCCCTTGTTTTCTGTTTTTGTTTTTGTGGCTGCTGTTTGTCCGCATATACTAAACAGAGCAGTTGCGAAAGCGCTTGCAGGAGTATATTCTTCATGAGAGCATCCACCGCAGTATAATCCAATAATAGCAGCTAACATGCATCCTGATCCAGTAATAGAACCCATCATGGGATCACCATTTCGAAGTAAATAAGAGGTAGCTTTATCCGTTACAAGATCATTTTCTCCCGTAATGGCAATCACAGCTTTTGTTCTTTCAGATATTTTTTTTGCCATATTGATCAATTGATCTCGATTGGAGGATGCATAGGAAAGATCTTTTTCATCTGCATCCACCCCCTTTGTCGTTCCCTGTCCTTCCAGTATTGTTTTCATTTCCGAAATGTTTCCCTTAATAACCGCAAATTGGATTTGATCAAGGAGCATCATTGTTGTATCGGTGCGAAGCTTGGAGGCACCAGCACCTACGGGGTCTAGTATTACGGGTATTCCTATTGCATTGGCTTTTTTCCCTGCCAGCAGCATGGATTCAATTGTTCTTTGATTAAGTGTTCCGATGTTAATTGCCAAGGCACTTGCAATGGATACAATTTCCTCTACTTCTTTCCTGTCATCTGCCATGATAGGTGCACCACCACTAGCTATCAAACTATTGGCGCAATCTTGTACCGTCACATAATTGGTTATACAATGAACGATGGGTTTGTTATCTCGAATTTGTTGTAGAAAATTTTTAAACATTTAGTTCTCCTTGCTATAGGTTAGATAGTCAGGTTCTTCGCTTTGGAGTACCTGGTTGATATTACGAATTGCACACATTTCTCCGCACATTGTACAGCGGTGTTCATCCAAAAGTTTGGATTCTTTTCGATACAAACGGGCTTTTTCTGGATCAATAGCAAGCCGAAACATGCCTTCCCAATCCAGATTTTTCCGGCAAGTACTCATTTGATGATCCCACTGGGTTGCCCCGGGACGGTTTTTAGCAATATCGGCAGCATGTGCAGCTATTTTTGAAGCAATAATGCCTTCTTTCACATCGTCTAATGTCGGTAATCGAAGGTGTTCTGCAGGAGTTACGTAGCAGAGAAAAGCTGCTCCGTTACTTGCAGCAATGGCTCCTCCAATGGCTGCTGTAATATGATCGTAGCCAGGAGCAATATCGGTTACCAAAGGACCTAGTACATAATATGGGGCTCCCTCGCAAAGGACTTTTTGCATTTTCATGTGTTCTGCAATTTGATTGATGGGGACATGACCTGGGCCTTCAATGATCACCTGAATATTCTTTTTCCATGCTCTTTGCGTAAGTTCACTCAGTACAATTAACTCCTCTAGTTGAGGAACATCGCCACTATCCTCTATAGAACCAGGTCTGCACGCGTCTCCTAGACTAAGAGTCATATCGTTTTCTGCACAAATATCGAGTACTTCATCAAAATGTTCAAAGAAGGGGTTTTCGTTACCTGTTAATTCCATCCAGGCAAACATTATGGCTCCACCCCTTGAAACGATGTTTGTACAGCGATTGGCTTGCTTCATGCGTGATGCAGTATTTTTGTTCATCCCGCAGTGTAATGTCACAAAATCAATGCCATCTTCTGAGTGAATTCTCAATACTTGTAACCAATCTTCCACACGAATATCAGCAAGGGGTTTTTTTAATCGCACAATGGCATCATATATAGGGACAGTTCCTATCATACTAGTGCTGTTTTGTACCAGTTTTTTTCGAAAGGATTGGGTATCCCCAAAAGAGCTTAAATCCATGATGGATTCAACTTTCAGTTTCATTGCTAGATGGGCTTTTTGCATTTCAAGTGCCACATCTGCACAATCTTTCGATGTACCAATGTTCACATTAACCTTGGTTTGTAGTGATGAACCAATACCATGAGGGATAAGAGATGAATGATGGGCATTACAGGGAATTACGATGGAACCCACTGCAACACCCTTGCGAATGGTTTCCTCATCCATATTTTCTTGTGCTGCAACAAGCTTCATTTGGGAAGTCACCTTGTTTTGTTTGGCTGCTTCCATTTGTGTAGTACTCATTAGAATCCTCCGTTCATTATGAGTAAGCGAGGATTAACGTATCAAAAACAATATATCCTAGCAAGCAAGACAAAACAAAGGTAGAATCAATAAAAAAACGCTTACCCAGCAGGTAAGCGCTTAAAATCAAATTTACTGAGTGCTTCCCTACGTCAGTATTAACTGCCAGGTTCAAAGGGTCAGGTTTAACCTTCTCAACCGAAACGGTTCCCCCGCAAACTCATACAAAAA
>CAZOYI010000310.1:0-4479 GCA_964583965.1 uncultured Caldisericota bacterium | reverse complement strand
TATGTTTTTAAATGAGATCTCAAACAATTCATCGAATTCGCACACACATCCTTTTTGAAATCTTTTTTTGGATGGCCATGATCGTGATTTTAAGCGGATCTTTTGTCTCGCTTTCGAACGAAATACTTCAGCAAAGACAATTGGATTCTTCTATTTGCACTCTGGTAGAAGATCTTCAATTGTTACGGATGAAATCAATTGCTACTCACCAAGATTTACGAGTTATATTTTATCCAACAAAAAATACATATGTTTTTGAAACGGAAGAAAATGGTCTTAATATACCCGGAAAATACATACAGCGAGTTTTTCCAAAATACATTGGATATCCGTATTTTTTTGGAGTACTTACCCCATCCTATATTGATGAATGGGGAACCATCTGCTCTGGATCTGTAGAATTTGGGTACAGTGGATCACCACTGCTTCCACGAAAATTGACATTTAAGCATACAGGAACACCCTCTTGTGGTGGACACATTATTCTCACCTCATATCCTGATTTCCGAAGCAGTGTTGTCATTGTGAAGGTTGCTACGGGCAGGATTAGAGTGGGGCGGGTTACTTTTGCTCCAATGGAATCATAACAAAGTAGAAAATTGGGAAATTCTTTACCAATTCGTCATAATTTCTCGAAAAAAATTCATATAATGAATAGTACTTATATATCTTTTTTATAGGATGACCTTTTTGTTGGAGGTTTATATGACAAAAAGCGGTAAAGTATTTATTGCAGCGATTGTGTGCGTGGTGTTAACAAGCTTTGTGCTTTCTTCTCCGATGTTGCAGCTTTTCTACCAAGATGCTGAGCCATTTAAGTTTTTTGGGTATGAATTTGCAGCAGAATTCGATCCCATTAAAATTGCTTCTGTGAAAGATATTCCTGACGGTACAGGACACTCCTTCAGTGTAAAACTTGATCTTCCTTTTGCGGGGCCTCAACATGTTCGTCAAGATATTTATGGGATCATAACACATATTGATGGGGATTTCCACGCTTACAGTGCAGTATGCCCTCACCTTGGGTGTATTGTAAGGTGGGATGAAGAAAAAGACCCTGAGCAAAGAATATGGTGTAATTGTCATGGTGGAGCTTTTGATCCTTCCACCGGAGACGTTACAGCAGGACCTCCCCCCAGAGGATTGCCAGTGTATACAATTTATCTTGAAGGAGATGATATTTACTTAGAAAGCATCAAAGAAGAAGGTGCACAATGAGAGATATCCAAGCTAAAACAGTATCTTATCTAAACAATCCCTTTTACTATTTAGGAGGGATCACTTTCGTCTTCTTTGTATTCCAAGTTTTATCAGGTACATTTTTGTTTATGAATTTTATTCCTGCCATTGGTGGAGCTTACAATACCCCAATACCAGGTGCATACGGTTCACTTGTTTATATTACGAACGCTCTGCCTTTTGGAGTATACCTGCGTACTTTTCATCGCTTTGCAGCCATGGGAATGCTCCTATTTGCCATTCTCCACTTAATTCGAATGTGGACTACCAACAAGATTTCTAAACCCAGAAACCTCGGTTGGATAAGTGGCTTAATTCTAGTTTTTTTAGTTGTGGTAATCATTTTTACTGGATTTTTATCTTCCTATACTCCCCAATATGAAGCTATGCTTATGAAATGGGCAGAGTTTTTTGATTATGGTCGGAGAGAATACCAGAATTTGTTATCTACTAATTTTGGACTTCATCTCACTCTGCCCGTATTGATTTTGATTGGTCTTATTATCCACTTCAAGAGAATTGCAAGGCCAAAAATAACGCCTCCTCTTTCGCTTTTTTTCTTTATTACAGGCGTATTAATTCTTTTAACTGCGTTATTTCCCATTCCATTTTTGCCCGAAGAACCAGTTGCATTTGAAGGAACTGTTCCTACCTTTATGCAGCAAATGTCTGTGTTAATTATTTTCTTGGGAATCTGTATTCTCCTGGCATTTTTACCTTTTTTGCTACGAAGAAATCAATTTTTTGCAAAGGTCGATTCTACTCGATGTACAGGTTGCTTGTATTGCGTTGATGTATGTCCGAAAAAAGCCATTCAACCCATTACAAAGGGAACTAAAATTTTAGCCTTCGTTGATGAAACCAAATGCCAAGGATGTGGGATATGTGAAGGCACCTGTCGATCCCTCGCAATCCAAATATATAATGATCCTTCAAAATCCATTTTAGAGGAGGTTCGAGCAATATGGCTAACAAAGAATTAGTATACCTTTTCCCATGCTTGGCAGAAAAAAGAAAAAGACTCATCCAAGAAATCAATAAAAAATATTCTTCGATCCACGTTGTTCCTATTACTTGTGCAGGTCGCTTTAATACAAGTTTAGCTTTAAAACTCATACATGAAGGGGCAAAAGGCGTGATTGTTTTGGGGTGTGAACCAGGAGATTGTCATTATAGAGAGGGATCTGTCTTTTCTGAAAGACGTTTTCTCCTTACCAAGCATACATTAAAAGCCTTTGGCTTAGAAGAGGATCGATTTCAGGCTTTGTGGCATAAACCCTCTGATGTGAAACGCACTATGAAAGAAATAGATCAATACATGAAAGTTTTATCTGAGCTGGATGAAGAGGGGGCGAAATAATGAAAATGCAGATTGAAAAAAACATTAAACAGCTCTTACATGAAATTTGGAAACCAGGAGATTTAGTTATAGCTTGGAAAAAATCTTCTTTACCCGGGCATCGAATTCCTGCTTTCATTACGCAAAAAGAGGAGATACATGACATCGTATTTGATTCTTTTTGTGACATTTCTTTAGCAAAATATATCAACACCTTTAATCGTAAAGAGATTTTGCCAACCACCTTTAAAGGTAAAATTCATATTCTGTGTAAACCTTGCGATGCAAAATCAGTAATGCAAGAACTTGCCGATGAGCAGATTGCTGAAGAAATGATCAATTTAATTGTGGTAGCCTGTGATGGAGTAATTGATCTTTCAAAAATTGAAAAAGAATGCGAAAAATCTATTGAAAGCTATCAAGAAGAAGACTATACAATCCTTTGCACGGATGTGGAAGGAAAAGAACACCGTTTTGACAAGAGAGAGTACTGGTTGCGGAAATGTGCTGACACGCGAAACTGTGATTTACCCTATTATTACGGCTATTACTTTGTTGGTAACGAAAAAGAATACAAAAACCGTATCAAGCACTATCGCAGCAATAGGAGAACTTTACCACAAGATATCATGTCACCCAAAGAACTTCGAAACATGATTCATCAAGAGTTGCAGCGATGCATACGATGCAATGCTTGCCGAAACATCTGTCCAGCCTGTTTCTGTTCTGATCAGTGTATATTTGACAAACCAAAAGAAAACGTAAACATTCTTGACATCGATACATCCACAGAGAATACAATTTTGTATCACATGATACGTTTTCACCATGTAGCACCAAACTGTACTGGCTGCGGAGAATGCGAAAGAGCATGTCCAAGGAATATCCCATTACATATTTTTTATGAATATTTCAACCGATTAATGGAAGAAGAATTTGGTTACCAGCCCGGTAAAACAAATGACGAAAGACAAAAGCTTCTTTCTTACAATCTAGGCGAAGATTTGGTTTAAGGAGGAATCATGAGAAAGAGATTAAAAATTGATCAATTCAAACCCTTTCTACAGGAATTGCAAAAGCAGGCTACTCTGATTGCTCCTGTAAAAACTGAAACCAATGAGCGCGAATTCATGGTAGTACAGAATAACGCCAATGTCGTATTAGAAGGATTTAACCCGCTTCGCTCTCCGAAAGAGTTTATTTTTCCCCAGATGGAAAAGCTGTATGAGTATCACATACAAAAAGATGGAAAAGCTACTATTAAAGAATCTCTTCAAAAAGAACCCCAAATTATCCTGGGTATACGTCCCTGTGATTTACATGCAATATCCTATATGCGAGAATTTTACTCTTCAACTCACGAAGACCCTTATATCCTTGAAAAGATGAATTCGACCGTTCTCGTTGGATGGGCATGCCAAGACCCCATGAATACATGTTTTTGCACCTCTGTAGGAGATTCTCCTGTAGACTCAAAGGGTGCGGATATCATGATGGCAAAAACAGATAAATTCTATTTGATCGAAGTTCTTACTGCCAAAGGAAAAAAAGTTTTTGAAACAATTGAGTCGCTTTTAGAAGAATCACCAGATGAAGATGCTGAAATTTATCCCATGATCCGCCGTAGTACAGAATCCAAAATCCGAGAAAAAGTAGATTTACTCTCTATAAAGGGTCGCATTGGATCTGTGTATTCGTCTTCTTTTTGGAAAAAGTACAGTGACACCTGCATTGCTTGCGGAAGTTGCACCTTTAATTGTCCAACATGTACTTGTTTTAATACTTCTGACTCACTTCAAAATTGTCAAGATGGTTATCGATATCGCACATGGGATACATGTCAAAATTATGCATTTACATTGCATGCTTCAGGACACAATCCACGAGCAACACGTCTTCAC
>CAZOYI010000309.1:0-24502 GCA_964583965.1 uncultured Caldisericota bacterium | reverse complement strand
CGGTTACCCGTTGCGGATTCAACACTTGGCGCCGAAAAGGGTACTGCAAAAGTTGTAAGCAGTAATGCCAGTACAATAACGTAGGACATCAATTTTCTCATAGTAGACCCCTCCTACTCTCAACGAAGTCACAATAATAGAAACCAAACATTTTGTTCATAACATAACAATTCATTAATAGTTTACGTTTCTCCAAATAATTTTTTATCATGATAAGAAAAACACCGACAGTTATCAAGATGCATTTCTTTTTTTTTCGGACACAATGTTAGAAATAAAAAAGGAATTTCCTTGTATTGTGAAGCTTTGAACATCAAAATGAAGTGGAACGCGAAAAATGAAAAAACCAGATTTTGTTTCATTCGGTTGTATAGTTCCAAACGGATCACTAGAAATTGTTGCATCCGGTAGGATTTTTTCTCCTGTAATATTTGAGACAAAGGGTTGATCCAGTAAGGAAATATAAAAATATTCTTTTTCACTTGTGTTAGTAACGTCAAAGGATACTTTTAAAAAAACTTCATCTTTCGATGGTTTTGCTGCAACATTATAGATTGAAGTGATCTCTAAAGGTGTATCCAACATAATGTTTGAGTACACTATGGGAGATCCAGTGAGTTGAAACTGACTATTCTCCACTGGAGGAACAAAAGATAACTGCCAAATAAAACAACCCATACATACCGTGGCGATAAATGCAACAAAGCACTTCCACAGCATAGATACATGGCGTGAGTTTCCTAATAAAACCAATCCCAATGGAGGCAATAACAGATTTGATACAAGGATCACCCAGTTTGATTCGTACCAAAAACCTTTTTTATCAGTATCCATGAAAACTCTCCGTTGTTTGAAAGGCTAGAATATACGGTAACTCTTTTTTTTTATTTGACAAGACAATCCAGTTTTTTTAGTCTATGAGAATGGATAACAAAAATGTGACTGTCCTAAAAACTATTCTGATCTTCGCCATCAGCTACTCTTTACTTTTTACATTAGGCTTAGATGAAATGACCTTTTCTCAAAAACACCATTTGCAACAGAATCACAATAGCATTACTCATCAATCTACTGTTATTATAACTTGTGAATTGAATGGGATCCGTTTTGAAAAAAACATCATTCCCATGTCTGCTGAAGAATTTTTACAAACCAAGATCGAATCTCTTCCTTCAATATATCGCATCAACTACGATCTGTCCTATATTTTGCAAGACCAGGATTTTGTGAAAATCACCACAATTGAATATAAGGAATACGTTGTTGAAGAAAAAATCCCTTTCTCAGTAATTCACAAATCGATTGACCGAATGGCAAATGGCTTAATTGCAGTTTGGAGTCCTGGAGAAGAAGGACTAAAAAATGTAACCTACCAAGAGAAGTATGAAGATGGTGCTCTTGTTTCTACTAGCATTCTTCACCAAGATATTCGCAAAAAACCTATAACAGAAATCATTGGGCATGGAACTTGCATTTTTAATGGACCATATAAAAAAAAGCTACGAGTTTTAGCTAGTAGTTACAATCCTACAGTTGCACAATGTGATGGTGATCCTTTTATGGCAGCTACAGGTAGAGTTCGATTTGGCATGGTTGCAGTAGATCCAAAAGTTATTCCCATGGGAACAAAACTATACGTAGAAGGCTACGGTTATGCTTTTGCAGGTGATACCGGTGGTTTTATTAAGGGAAACCGAATTGACTGCTTTTTATGGAGAAAACTAGAAAATGATAACTGGAGAGGAGGATACATCAACATTTATATACTGGAATAAAAGTTGATGTATAATACAAACATAGACCGCAAAAAAGTTTTTATCGTATTCATGGAGGATTCATAGTGCTGTATTCGAAAATGTATCTGACCACTCTTAAAGAAATACCACAGGATGCAGAGGTTGCTAGTCATCAATTGATGATTCGATCTGGAATGATCAAAAAAATTTCTGCTGGAGTGTATACTTGGCTACCATTAGGATTACGGGTTTTAAACAAAATCAAAACCATTATTCGAGAAGAATTGAGTAAAAAAAACTGCAATGAATTGGTTTTACCTATTTTGCTACCTGCCAAACCGTGGAAGCAAACAGGAAGATGGGATGAATACGGACAAGAAATGTTCAAATTACAAGATCGAGGTAATCGTGAGTTTTGCTTAGGACCCACTCATGAAGAAATCATCACTGAAACTGTGAAAAACACAATTCGATCTTATCGAGACTTACCTCAATTTGTGTATCAAATTCAAACGAAATTCCGAGATGAACCCAGACCAAGATTTGGCGTAATCCGATGCAAAGAATTTGTTATGAAAGATTTATATAGTTTCCATTCCGATGAGAAGTGCCTTCACAACGGCTACAAAGCAATCTCAGACGCATACCATGCCATTTTTCACCGATGTGGTTTAGTCTTTTTTCCAGTTGACGCTGACAATGGAACCATAGGTGGATCTTTTTCCCATGAATACGTATCCGAATCTGAAGTTGGAGAAACCGAATTTGTTGTTTGCGATTCCTGCGGATATAGTGCCACAATTGAAGTTGCCCCTTCGATTCTAACAAAAACCAATGAAAAGGAAGCTATGCTAACTTTGGAGGAAGTACCAACTCCTAACGTGAAAACCATTGAACAAGTATCTTCTTTTTTTCAAACCCCCCCGGATAAGATATTAAAATCAGTTCTCTATAGAGATGAAAACAACCAAATGTACTTGGTGATCGTACGAGGTTCAGATGATGTAAATGAAACAAAATTAAAGCGATTCATGAAAAAAGAACTTACTATATGCACCCAATCGACTTTACCTACGGGATATTTAGGACCTATTCAAAAAGAATCACTGACAATATTAGCTGACCCTTATGCAGTATCGATAAAAAATGCAATTTGCGGTTCAATGAAAGATGGTACCCATTTCAAAAATGTTTGTTATGAAAGAGACTGGAAAGCAGATTTTATCCAGGACATTCGATCCCTTCGCAATGGAGACCCATGCCCAAATTGCCAAAATTCAATCACAGTGAAACATGGAATGGAAATTGGCCACACTTTTGTATTAAATGATCGATACACAAAACCATTAGAAGCAATGTTTACAGATCCGTCTGGAAATTTAAAGACGATATTGATGGGTTGCTATGGAATCGGTGTAACTCGTCTTGCAGCTGCCATTATCGAACAATATCACGACGACAAAGGAATTCAATGGCCATCCTCGGTAACACCTTTCCATGCAGAAATCATCGTTGTGAATCCATCTGAAGAAAATATCCTCCAAATTGCATCATCTATTGAGGAGGAGTTGAATAAAAATGGTTACGATGCTCTTATTGATGACAGAGATGTCAGTCCTGGGATAAAATTTAAAGATGCTGACCTTATTGGTATTCCTCATCAAATAGTTTTAGGAAGAGGTTTGAAAGATGGTATGGTTGAATATCAGAATCGCCAGGAACAACAAAAAATGAATATTCCTCTTGAGAAAGCTGCTTCGCATGTTATCACAAAACTAAAGGAAGAATTGCATGGCCTATGCAACCGCTCTAATACCAGCATATAATGAAGAAGCCACAATTGCAGATGTTATTCGAGCATGCTTACATTGCCCGTATATAAAGGAAACCATTGTTATTGATGATGGTTCTGTTGATCAAACTTCTTCTATTTCAACTTCAAACGGTGCATATGTAATCCGGTTAAAAAAAAATTCCGGAAAAGCTATGGCATTATTCACTGGTGCTCAAAAAGCCACAAATGATATCATTCTTCTTCTAGATGCAGATCTCGTTGGTTTTCACCCAGTACACGCGTTTCATATGATCACGCCTCTTCTCGTTTCTTCTCACATATCTACCTTGGGTATTTTTTCCAACGGAAGAATGCTAACAGATCTTGCCCACCATATTACACCCCAGCTTTCTGGACAAAGATGTATGCCAAAATCTGTATTGTTGTCACTAAAGAATAAATCTGACGTAGGATACGGCATTGAGATATCGATTCATCGAAAACTGAAAGAGCTTCAGTACGATATTGTGAAAATAAAACTGGATCACGTGACCCACGTAACGAAGGAAGAAAAGAAGATTTTACAATGTCACAAAAAATCTGATGTTGAAGTGAAGAAGAGACTGGAGATGTACAAGGATATTTTTCGAGAACTTTCTTCCAAAAAGGAGTCTTAGAATGGCAAAAAAGATCATTATTATTACAGATAGTTGCTGCAATTTTACAGAAAAAGAACAACTTGAATTAGGAGTTTCCTCTATATCTTCGCGAATTCGGTTTGGTAACAGAGTATACCGAGAAACAGGTTTAATAGAAAGCATGAAGATTGCAGAAATGATCCGCCAAAGCAATATTACACCGGTTATTTTACATCCCTCCTCTGAAGAAGTTTTCCAGGTTTATTCTCTGCTTTACTCAGAGTTTGACAATGTTCTTTCGTATCATCTTTCTTCGCAATTGTCCTCTAATTATACCGAAGCAAAAAAAGCCCAAAATTTACTCTATGACACTCATATTGAAGTAATGGACAGTAAAATGGCAGAACCATCTCTCAAAATGGCTATCAAGCACATCTCTCATCTTGTTGCAAAAAAAGAAACGTTCCAAACTATCCTTACTGAACTGCCTGCCATTCATAAGTATTTTCAATCCTTTATTATCACAAATCAGCTCAAGTTTATGAGAACCAACATTGAGCCGTCCTACTTCTCGGGAATGTCTTTGTTTAAGAAAAATCCCTATCACCTATATTCTATAGTTGACGGAAAACCAAACTTCATTGCCAAAGCAAGCTTCAATCAAATAGAAATCAGTTTAATGGAAAATATTTCTCCACGTTTTAACAATGAAAACACCCATGTTCATATCTTGTATGCTTTGGACACAGAAAAAGCACGCGTACTAGAAAAAGTCATTCAAGGAAAAATGAATGTTGCATCCATTACCCTTCAACCGATGTCATTGTCAAGTATTTCTAGATATGGCACAGATTCTCTACTGATAGGTTTTTCTTCAATTCCTACTTATTCCACAAATCATCTTACTGACCATGACGAATAAATGAAACAAAAGATCCGCTATTTTTGGATTTGCACTGTTTTTGTTGGATTCCTATTTGCTGCTTATTGCTGTTTTGTTTCATTGAAGCCCTATCAATCTACATTACTGTTTCTTCAGAACCAATCTGATGCATCTTTGTCAATACTAGAGCAAACCCAGTGGGAGACAAAATCAGCAACTTCTTATCTTCATTATTTACTCACCGAGCAGTCTTCTTCTTTGTCCAAATCTGCATCAATGAAACCAAACCATTATCGGTATCTGGATTTGCTCATTTCGCAAGAATCGATAGAGCATTTCCCAACAACAATCCATACCAACTCGCCTGCTGCTTTAGCACTTTTTTTATCAGATAAGGCATTGGAAGAAAGCCGGTTGAATACACAGGAGTCCCTGTACAAAGCTCTTTTTTTAGTGAATACTGCAAAAGACTTATACCCATATGAAGATATTTACCACGCGTATGGGGAAATCCTTCGAAACTCATATTGCTCCTACCAACATGCTGAACAGATGTATCTACATGCGCTGGCTCAGAATCCTACTAACGAAACATATTGGCGATCCTATGGATATTGTCTAAATAGTATGAAAAACTCATTTGGCGCTCTATCATGTTTTGTTATGCAAGAACGGTTAAACTCTACATCCTCTTACCCAAAAACTAATATTGCAAGAAGTCTTCAACAAATGGGATACTTTGAGGAAGCAGTTCAGACCCTTCAGTTGTGGAGCCTAGAAAGTCCAGGCATCATTGATTATTACTTTGCTCTTGGATCGGTCTATTCAGCTAATAAAGAATACGATAAGGCACAAGATCAATATCAAAAGGCGGTAGAAGTTTTTCCTCATGAAGCGACTGCATGCTACGAGTTGGGAAACTTTTTTTATTCACAAAGAGAATACAGAAAAGCACTCCTACAGCACACTAAAGCCATAGGTATGATAACAACACAAAACAAACAAGTTTCTTCATGGTGGTGGTATCGTAAAGGTTTAGATTATTATCAGTTGAAAGATTTCGAAGGAGCCATAAAGTCATTTCAGCAAGCACTCAATATCTCCGAAAGCTCCTCATTTCATTATTGGTTGGGTAGATCGTATGATGCAAACGAAGATTGCATCAATGCTGTGCGATACTACGACTTGTATTTAGAAACCATTCCCACAAACGAATCTGTTCAAAAGTGGCGGATGAACTGCATAGAGAAAATAGCATCCTCTTAGTAGTACTTATTCAGAACTTTTCACCGAAGAATCTACTGCAGATGTAGAAATACTTTTTTGTTTGTATTGATAATACTGACTAGCTCCATAGTGGTTCTTGTAGCCATATCCATATCCATACCCTCTGTTGTAGTAATACGAAGATTTTTGTGCCTTTTCGGTTGTGGCATTCATTACAAATCCTGTTACATTAGAAAATCGCAATCGTTCCAGGCAGACCTTTAAATCTTTGCGTCTTGTATGACCCTTGTTCACAACAATCAACACCCCGTCCATCAATGGCCCCATGATTACACTGTCGGATACAAGATTAACAGGAGGAGAGTCAAAAATGATCAAATCGTATTGTTGTTTCATTGAAGACAAGAATTGAAGAAATTGATCGGAGCTAAGTAAATCAGCTGAATTTGGAGGTAAAGATCCAGAAGGAACAATATGTAGTCTTGGTTCTTCCCTATACTTTTTAATGATGTGTTTTAGTTCAACTTCATGATTGAGAAAATTCGACAAACCTGGTTCTTGATCAATACCAAATTGCTTATACAGAGCCGGCATCCTCATATCCGATCCAACCACGGCAATTTTCATGCCCGACTGCGCAAAGCTAGCTGCCAGATTTACAACGATTGTTGTTTTTCCTTCAGCGGTTAAAGAAGAAGTAATCATTAGGCTGCGAGGTTGAGTAAGTTGAAGTGTAAACTTAAGGTTGGTTCGAAGAATCTTAAATGCTTCACTATAGGGTGAATTTGGATCAATAAAAACAAATGGTTTTGTTTCTATTATATCTTCTGCAACATTTTTGTCTTCTTTAATAAAAGCATCTAGACTTAAACGTTCTTCTAGATCAGATTTTTTTGCCGGCATACGATCTCCTGAAAAGGTTAATTGGAATTGAAGTCAAAACCATAGATAAGTCGATAGGCATTTTCCTTATTGGTAAGAACAAGATTCACGTGATTTGCACCCTTTTTAAGAGTGGTTTGCAAGGAAAACTTCTCTCCGGCTTTGGGAGTAATATGTTGTTTTTCGTTTGTGGACGTATTTTCTATGCTGATCAGCATGTTTCCTGTAGCAAGTTCTGACACGTAATGTAATTGACGATTTGCGACATCGTATCGTAATCCGTAAAGCCTATAAGCATTCGGAAACAAATCAAAAGGTACCGAGGAATAGGCCTGAAAACGATGAGAAGCAGATGTATTATCTCTGTTATAATACGCAGCATTCATCGTAATACCGCCAACGGTAATAATGCCAATAGGAACTCGCAACGAATAATCTCCACTGGTAGAAGTTTTATGGGGCATAAAAGGCACATCATTGACAGAAAGAGTTACATATCCATTTGTATATCCTTTTCCTGAAAATTCAAACATAGACCCTTGAAGATGAGTAGAGAGGAAAGGAGTTAAAAGGGCACCGTTTACAATAACATTAAAAGATGCTGGCGTAGAAACAGGTTGATTTGGTCCAAGTGGTTTGATCATGTTGTAGATGGAAACGCAAATCTGAGCTCTTGTTAATGGTTCAAATGGCTTAAATGTACCATCTGGGAATCCTCCAATAGCCCTAGAGGCCGTAAGGATAGCTAGATAATTTTTTGCCCAATCAGGAATGATAGAAGCATCTGAATAACGATACAAAATATCGTTCACTGTCTCGTTTTTCATATGCTGGGCAAAAAACTTCATTCCTAAGCTTCGGCATTGCAGTGGTACATATTCAATTCGATCTAATACTTCTCCGGGACGAAAACGGTTATTTCGTGATGTATCTTCCATTAATTTGGATTTACCAATGGTTTCAATCATTGGAAAGGCCCAGTGATTGGTTGGTACATCAATAAAAGAAGGAGTGGAAGGTCGGAGTCCGTCAAAATTAAAAATCTTGCAGGCAATAATTGCCATTTCCTGCCTTAAAATGGGCTTGTCTGGTTTAAAGGTGCCATCAGGATAACCCGAAACAATCCCTATAGAAGCCATATACTGAATGGCTTCGTATGCCCAATGAGATGGAGGTACATCGACAAAATCTTGCTTAGCATAAACCTTTGGCAAAATCGAAAAAGGTACAGCAATCAAAGAAAAAACAACCAAAACAACAAATAACCTTTTCATTGTAAACCTCCGTAGGAAACCACAAAACCAAAAAAGATTTCAGTATTGTCAATCATACGATCTACTATATAAAATGCAATTGAAAAAAACAATATTGTTGGCAACAATTTCTCAACAATTGTCCACCAATTTAATAATTACTTAACCGTAATATGTGTACAACATCATTTTGGTTCAAGATTTTTAATACACCTAAGGGATAAGGAATGCTATCATTGTTTGCAATTTTCTCCGTATCACCTGAGCGAATACCCATATCTGAAAGCGAAGTTGTTAATTGCAGTACATTGTGAATCCAATCCATGAAACGAAATATCCCCTCAGATGCCGCTTTTTCATCTGGTCCTACTAAATGGAAAATGTTTTTTCCAAATTGTGAAAATTTTGTGATATCATTCGTATAACAATAGCGCATCCAGGCTGGCTGGACAATTGCTAGTGTCTGACCATGGGGGATATTATACATTGCGGAAATCGCATGTCCAATGCGATGAGAAGAAAAATCGCCATGTTCTCGTCCACACGCAGTAAAACCATTCAATGCCCAAGTAGCTGCCCACGCAAACTCAGATCTAACATCCAGATCATTTGGATTTACCTTCAAAAGAGGAACTGTATGCATGACTGTTTGAATAATCCCCTCTGAAACAGTATCCATAAAATAGGTGGAATATCCTGCAAAATAGAACTCAAAAACATGAGATATAATATCCATTGCAGTGTAGCTCAATTGATTTGATGGAATGGTAGATTGAAAAGAAGGGTCAATCCAAGTTGCACGTGGATATAGCAATTCACTTTTAATTGACCTTTTTTCTTGGGTTTGCTCGTTGGTCAAAACTGCTGTGCTATTCATCTCGGAAGCAGTACCCGAAATGGTGAGAATAGAGTAAATGGGAACGGCATTCTTTACTTTTTTCAATTGAAGATAGTAGTCCCACACATCTCCTTCATAAAAGAAGCCAGCTGAAACTGCTTTTGCTGTATCTATTACACCCCCCCCACCAAGGGCTAAAATGGCGTCAATGTTTTCTGTTTTTGCGATTTGAATAGCACTGTGAACATCGTTCAATATTGGATTTGATTGAATGTTGTCGTACACAATCCATTGTAGTTTAAAATCTTTGAGAATACTTACAACCTTTTCAAAAACTCCATTAGTATATACACTTTTTTTTCCTGTAAGAATTAAAATTTTTCGAGCTTTTTCTGCTATTAATGGACCAAAACGATCCAAGACGTCTTCACCAAAAAACACCCTTGTTGGATTGTAATATGTAAAACGTTTCATAGAGGCACCTCTGTTTTACTATTTTGAATATACACATTTAGTATAATGGAAACCAGAAACAAAACGAAGAAAAATGTGTTTTCCTTGCCAATGTTTCATACATTGTTCAAAATCAACATATTTTTAATAAGCTTCGGGTAGTTCTTGTTTTGCTTTTTCCCAATATTCATCTAGTTCTTTGGCACTTAGTGTTGAAGGATCTACTGCATCTTCCTGGATACACCTTTGCACATATCGGAATCGAATCTCAAACTTCCTTCTTCCCCTTTGCAAAGATTTGTTAGGGTCTACTCCGTAATAACGAGCAAAATTTAGAGCAGCAAACAGAAGATCGCCCAATTCTTGTTCTACTTTTCTGCTGTGACCGGATTGAATCGCATCCAATATTTCTTTGCATTCTTCCATCATTTTTTCAACAATGTCTTCTGCGTGCTCCCAATCAAATCCATAGTGAGAAGCTTCTTGAGAAATCCGACTCACTTCTTCAAATATATCGTGAGAATCATCTTTTGTGATTTCTTGCTCCGTTTTCTCTGTTTGTTTTATGGATGTCCATTGGTCAATCACTTGATTTGGGTTTAATGCATGGACTGAAGCAAAAACATGGGGATGTCTATAAATCAATTTTTTGATCATACTCTGCAAGGAATCAAAAATGGTAAACTCCCCATTATTTTCTTCTATTTGAGCATGAATTAGTGGTTGAATAATCAGATCTCCTAGTTCTTCTGCTAGTTCTGTGTTGTTCCCCCTGCGTATTGCTTCCACGACCTCGAAAGCTTCATCTAACAATGAAGGTATCAATGTTTCGTGCGTTTGCTTATGATCCCATGGACATTTTTGTCGAAGGATTTCGATCAGTTTTTTTGCAGAAAAAAAGGTTTGATCATCAGGATGGAGTAAAACAGGAATCCATTCTTCGGCAGAATATATGAACACTTCTTGTTCTTTCGTTTCGATTGCACCTGGTCTTAGCATTCTCACTTGTTGTATTGATTTTGCAGCCGATTCGCCCTGCATGATCAAGTAGCAAGCTGCCATCGTACCTGCACGACCAAATCCTCCCATGCAATGCATATACACTGGTATGTTGCATAATCGATAAAAAGCCAAATGTCGCATCAGTTTTCGAAATTGCATAGTAGAAGGAATTGAAAAATCCGGAATAGGCACTTGTATGGTTTCAATAATAGAAGGATCAATCACATCCACATTGTATGTGGTTTCTGTTAAGTTTACAAGAACACGAATTGGCTCTAAAGAGGGAATTTCATGATCAATAAAATTTGGCCACGGGCCAATCATCAGGCTATTCTTTTCTATCCAAGTTCCGTCTAAAAACATTCCATAACATTCCTAATGACAGTATTAAACTCATCAGTCTTCTTTTGAACGGTAAAATACCCTTCGAAAAAATGAATCCGCTGCCCAAATGTTTGACAAAGACAACTTAAATTACGTGCATTAACAGAAAATCTTGTAGAGTTTTCTTCAAAATAAAAAAAGATAAGATTTCTTTCCAATGTAACGTTTTTCATTCCTTTTTCAAAACAAACAAGGCGAATCTTCAAATTTTCATAGAGTTCTTCCATAGGTGCTGGTGGATGCCCAAATTGGTCGGCGTATTCTTTCATCAAAAGATCAATATCATTTTGCGTTTTCGCTTGGGTTAACTCTCTGTACATTGACAGTCTTTCCCCTTCATCTCGAATCAATTCACTTGGAATATACCCAGTGATGGGAAATTCAGGAAGCTGTTCCGACTCAATTTTTCTCTCCTTCGTTTTCCATTTTTGTTGATCAATTGCCTCTTTTAAGAATTGTACATACATATAGTATCCGACTGAATGAAGGTGTCCAGACTGAGAAGTGCCCAAAAAGGTTCCTGCACCACGAATTTCAAGATCTCGCATTGCGATTTTTAAACCAGATCCTAATTCAATGAAATTTTGCATTGCCTGTAATCTGGAAATTGATTTGTGGGAAAGAGCTTTTTGTCCCGGATAAAAGAAATATGCATATGCTCTTCTGCTCGAACGACCTACTCTTCCTCTAAGTTGATACATTTGAGCCAACCCCAATGCATCTGCATGATCTACAATCAAGGTGTTTACAGTAGGAATATCAATGCCAGATTCTATAATCGTGGTACACAAAAGCAGATCAAGTTCTCCTTGAAGAAACTGGGTAATTACATTGTCAATTTGTTCTCCGTTCATTTTCCCATGTCCAATTCCAATTCGCAAAATGGGCATTTTTTTTAGCAATGAATCTTTCACTTCCATGATGTCTTGAATACGATTGTGAACATAATAAATTTGCCCACCACGAGAGAGTTCAAATTGAATTGCATTCATGACGACTTCTGGATCATCTGGCATAACATAGGTTTTCACTGGCTTTCTTCCTTCGGGTGAGGTATCAATCTTGGATATAGATCGCACTCCACTAAGTGCCATGGAAAGTGTTCTAGGGATAGGAGTTGCTGTTAAAGTCAGTACATCAATATTCTCTCTCATGGTTCGGATCATTTCTTTGTGTCGAACACCAAATTTATGCTCTTCATCGATAATAAGAAGTCCCAGTTTGTTAAATTGAACGTCTTTGGATAACAATCGGTGAGTTCCAATGATTACATCTATTTTCCCTTCTTGTAGGTCAAGTAAGTTTTGCTTGCATTGCTTTGGATGTAAAAGCCTGGATACTTGCCCAATATGAATTGGGAAAGGAGCATATCGTTCTTTAAATGTTTCATAGTGCTGATTAGCAAGTATTGTCGTAGGGACAAGAAGAGCCACCTGATATCCATCTAAAACAGCTTTGAATGCAGCTCGTATCGCCACTTCTGTTTTCCCATATCCAACATCGCCCGTTACAATACGGTCCATGATAAAGTTTGACTCCATATCGTGTTTAACTTCCTCTATAGTACGAATTTGATCTGGTGTTTCTTCGTAGGGAAATATACTCTCCATTTCCGTTTGCCATGGGGTATCTTTCCCAAATGAAGTTCCCTTGGATGCTTCTTTTTTTGCATATAAATCTACCAATTCAGCAGCTATTAGTTCAATGCCTTTCTTAGCTTTTTGCTTTGTTTTTTGCCATTCTTTGTTTCCCAGAGAGCTCAAGGGAATATGCTGTGTATCACCTACGTATTTGTTCACCATATGGATTCTTTCAGGTGGAATGTAAAGCTCATCTCCATTTTTATATTCCATTAATAAGAATTCTTTTGGTTTTTTTTCTGGTCCATCGAGAACACTTAAACCCTTGTAAATACCAATTCCATACGAATAGTGAACTAATAAATCTCCTATTTTCAAATCTTCAATCGATTTGATAGGAATTCCTTCTCGGAATTTTTTGTAGTGTTTGTGGGGTTGTTTCCAACCAAAGATTTCTCGATCTGTCAAAAAAGCTAATTTGCGAGAGGGGAGGTAAAATCCTTTATCCATATACATATCAACTATCTGGAGAGAATGACTAAGACTCGTAAAACCATAGCTTTCAAATATTTCCAAAGCTCTTTTTGGTTGTTTTGTGGCAACAAAAACATTTCCTTTTTTTTGAAAATACTGGTTTAACACAAGCTTAAAGTCTCCCAAAATAGGTGCATTCGCCTCCACAGATGGGAATGAAAATACATTTCCTTTTTCTATTGTGGTCGGTTCTGGATTAAGCTCAATTTGAATAGGGTGATTCCATATCTTTTTTTCCACCTGTTGATAGATTCGATCTAGTGAGATAGAGACAACTTCTTTTTTTTCTAGTTCCAAAGTATGTACTTCTTTGGCCTCATGAACAAGGGCTTTCAGTGTTTTTTTGATTTGATTGGTATTAACAAAAATGGTGCATGTGTCCTTTGGTATGTGATCCATGATGGTGTATTCTTCGTTTCTTGCTACGGGATAATAGTATGAGTGATTCAGAATGCCATTGTTGCCGGAGAGAGTCTCAATATCTTTCTCTATTTCTACACTGGTTGTATTTTTCTTAGCTTTTATTGCATTTTGAATAAAGCGTAGAACTTTCGCTTTTTCCTCTTTTGAACAAATGAAATGCTGCATGGGAATGAGAAAAACAAGCTCAGTTTTTTCAATACTCAACTGCGTTGTAGAGTCAAAAAAACGGATACTCTCCACTTGATCGTCAAACAATTCGATTCGAATGGGAGAATCGTGAGCAGAAGAAAAGACATCCAAGATGCCCCCTTTTCTTCTAAACTCTCCTACATGTTCCACCACCGATGCAGGGTGGTATCCGCTGTTCACCAATTGAGTAGAAAGGTTTTCAATGGCAAGTCGATCTCCAATGTGGACCGGTATTACAGCATCATTGAGACTGTTTGGTCCAATTGTTGGCGTGCATAACGCCTGAGGCGTAGTCACAATGATTCGTGAGTGATGAAGTAGATCAAACAAAACACTGATTTGTTCAGCAGTAATTTCAGTAGGGCTTGGGATTTTTTCATAAGGTGCAGCCCCAGAGTCTGGATAACGACTTACCTGTGAAGAGAGATAACGAGGTGGAAATTGTTTTAAGAAAGTGTGTATTTTGTGCATTTCAAGTTCAGTTGGAGCTACAATTAAAAGATTGGAAAACGATTTCATGATTTGCAATAAAACTAGATATCCTGAGGATCCAACAATATTATTGATTTGTAATGATAGGGACGGAGATTGCAAGAAAGAACTTTTTAAATACGTTAAATCTGAAAAATACTCCGATATTTCTTGAAACGTTTTTTCGCGAATAGGATTTTCTTTTTTCATGCAGAGTACTATTATATCATCAGTTTCAATTCTTTTTTTGATTGTATTTATTGGCTGCTTTAAGAAATCCGTAGTCAACAATATCCAGTACTGCAAACATTGCAGTTTCTAGAGCTTCATGAACCATTTTTTGTTCGTTTTTTGAAAAATCACTTAGTACATATTCAACTACCTGGTCTTTGTCAAAAGGACGGTCAATACCAATTTTAACTCGAATAAAATTGGAGTCCTGAAAATAATTTGTGATGGATCGTATACCATTGTGACCGCCTGTTCCTCCTCCAAGTTTTACACGAACATCGCCAAGTGAAAGATCCAGGTCATCTTGTATGATTACCATATGTTCAAGATCAATCTTATATGTATTGCAAAAACTGCTAACACTGAGCCCGGATTCATTCATGAAAACCATTGGCTTGCATATATAAAAATCTTCGCCCGATATCCGTTTCAAACACCCAAAGTTAGTGTGACATTCGACTCTCCGAAGGGAAATACGAAACTCTTGCACCATTTTATCAACCACCATATTGCCGATATTGTGTCTGTTCATCAGATACTTAGTGCCAGGATTACCTAATCCGAAAACTGCAAACATCCGAACTCCTTATTTTATTACGTTACAATTACTCTATAATCATATAATGATAAACTGTATTGCAAAGAAGGTGAATGTATGAAAAAATTTCTTGTATGGGTTCTGATCATTCTGTTATTACCTCTTTCCTATGTTTCCTATAGACTTTTGGAAAGACATACAATTCGCTTTCAATTTTTTACCAATACTTTACCTAATCAAATTGTACCAGACAATGAAATAGAATTGTCCAGAACCCAAGCATTACAACCTTTAGCAAAGCCTGTGATTCTGTTTGTATCAAACCATTCTTTCAAAACTTCAGAGAATTCCTTCTTCTTTGAAGAAAAATCAAAACAAGGTGGCTCTGTTGGACACTATCCTGTCTACCCGATATTGGATCCAGATACCTCTCTTGTAAATATTCTTAGCGGAGTTTCCCCTCATCGAGGAGGATACTTATCAAAACCCCTATTAGATACTTTGGACAATCTACTACTTTCGGCACGGGATGCTGAATTAAAAACAGCTTATTTTGGCAACCATATCCCTTATAACCCAGAAGAAATTGAGACTGAAGCAGAAATTGAAGAGACCTATTCTGAGCCCTACGAACAAAAAGAACTGAAAATTCCTGCTTCCTATGTCGAACCAATACAAAGTATCGCAGATATTCACAATTGGCTTGAAGAATTTCAAGAAAACCTTTTAAAATTCGACTTGCTGATATTCAATATCCCCCCCATAGATACCCCATTGGATGAAGAAGTTCAACAACAATATGTTCAAGTGGTAAATCAAGCCATGGAAAGCATATATCAGACTTTTCAAGAAGAGGGGCAATACTTTTATACTTCACCCTTATCTTTTGCATCACACAATCAATTAATGCTTTCACCAAATCCATCTTTTGAAGTACCAATCTACTGTTTTGGAAAATCCTTACAAAAAAACCAAGGAACATTTCACACACATCTTGAAAACATTTCCTCATCCCTGTGCTTTTCATTGGGCATTTCTCCTCCCCAAGAAAACGTCACTCCACCGCTTTTGACCATTTATAATTTACCTGAAGAGGATATTGTTAACCGCTACAGTTCTTTTTTAAACGGTCAAATGATGAGTTACATGAAGGTTCTTCTTTCCTACGGCATCAACGAAGAAACCGTGAGTGGATATATATTGCATGTGAACAATTCCATTCATGAAATCCCTATAAAAGGATTGGCGGAGCTTCAGACAAGAATTGAATTGCTCCAAAATGAATTCCATGCATTCATTCATACTCAAGACGACAAAGCTCGAAAACAAGAGTTGATCTTCTTCATCTTGATGATTGCCATCGCTGGAGTTCTATGGTTTAGTTTTTTAACGTGGAACTGGAGGGGCTACTTGTATGGGTTAGTTTTTATTGCACTTTACTACACCATCAACACTTTTGTTTTCCAGAATTCTTATATCTTCCCTCCCTTACATTCGATTACATTCGGTTGGGCTTGCTTAACGTATGGTCTCCCGCTTCTCTTGACTAGTATTATTTGTGGCATCCTTACTACAGTTTTTGGTGGATATCTTTTCAATATTGATCTTTACAGCATATTACAAGACTTAAATGGACTTATAGGCACATTTGGAGCATTTCTAATCATCCACAGCGGTGTTATTGGTATTATGTACGGCTATACATTTACGGGCACTTTAGATTCTTTCCCCACTCAACAACTTTTCTTGCAAAACGAATCTCTTCTATTTATGTTGCCTGCTTCGCTTTTACTCATGTTTGGAATCGCCCTTTTATTGCATTGGCTCTTAGCAAAAAATCAAAGAAAGAAAGATACGAATGAAAAAACCACATAGTATTCAATCAAGGTGGCTTGCCATTGTTTTGTCCTTGCTTGTCTCTCTTTCAATTACCCCCTCAGTCACTCATGCAGAAAGTCTACAAATGGAAGTGGAATGCAACCCAGGCTCTATGGCAATACATGGTGAGTTCGTTTCCGTCGTTGTTACAACCAATGAAAACACAATCCTTAATATGCAGGCAACTATCGGAGAAAGAGTGTTTTCGCTTTTCACCAATATTCCTTTGGAAAAATCCATTAAAAAAGAAATACGGCTCCCAATCGTGTACCCCTTGGACAGAAATTTTACCCTTCATGTTCGAGCAGATAACATTCAGAAAGAATCCTCTCTTCAAGAAAACATCAACTTCACGGTTACAGAATTAAAAAAGGGAGCTTATTCATTAGAAGGAAGAATCATCAATGGTAGTTATGTGCATAAAACTGGACTAGAAGGCGCTTTTATTGAAGTAATATCAGGAGAAACTTATACCTACGCAGAAACTGACGATGATGGATATTTTACCCTTGAGCATTTATTGGAAGGTCCATACAAAATTCGGGTGTCGCATTCTTGTACAAAAACAACCCAAGAGTTTATTAGCGAGGTTCACTCCAACACCGAGTTTGCATATATCACTCTATATCCCCACAAGATACCTGATTTTGATTTTTGGATGAATAAATCGGTTTACTCGCAGTACGAAAAAGGAGAAACAGCAACTATTTACTTTCGGTCTAGACTCAATATGATTGTAGATTTGTATATTCAAACAAAAAGTGAAAAAATCCCCATACTTCTCAATTTTCACGTAAAAGCGAATGAATTAAGTCGTTTCTATTGGACTGTACCTGAATCGTTACCTCTTGGTCCAATTACATTTTTGTTAGAACCTGCTGAATCAGAGTATTGTGGCACAGCGAAATACACGATTCAGATTACCAATTCAATTCAAAAAGGTTCTCTCCGGGGAAAAGTGGTTTTAGATGGGAAACCCATACGAGGAGCAAAAGTCTTTTTCCCCTTCGAGTTTTTACCACATACATGCACAGACGAGTATGGTACTTTTGTTTTACAAAACATCCCGGGTGGTAATTATCACTTACGTTGCACAATGGAAGGTTTTGAAGAGTACAACCAACCGTATACAGATATTATTCGAGGTCAAAACAATGGGCCAATGACCATCGATTTAGAACCAAAACCCCTGTCTCAAATCATTTTTTCACCATCTCGGCTTGATTTTACAACTCATGAACGCAGGGATAGACAAATCCCTATCCTTTGCCACCTTTCGCAAGGATATGCGCAGCATATTCAACTTCAAAAAAAGCAAGGACCTGAGGGTATTCATATCACACCAAACAATATTCCACAGATGCTTCAAGAATCTCAGATATTGGTTTTTACGATTGAAAACACTGTGCCGCCCGGTGAATACGAAATTCAATACGATGTCGTAGTCGATAGCAAGATACTCCAAGAATTGAGAGGAACAGTATCTGTGCGTAGTTTATCCAATGGCACATTTGACGGTTTCATTTCTCCTCCGGGCAACAGTATCCCACAAGGTGGGACTGCAGAGTATCTTTTCAATGCTGAACGTTTTACTAATTTCCGAGAAAATCTCTCACTCCGATTTAAAAATCTTCCTTCTTATACGCAGGTTATAATGGACACTGAACAACAATACACTCCCCCTTGTACCATTCCTTTTGCTATTGATAGTTCTCTATCAACTGAAGTCAAAACTCATGAAATTGAAGTAGAGGTGTTTTCAAAAACACAGAAAAATGTGTATCGTTTTCCATTGACCGTTTTCCCGAAGAAAGGGCAACTCCGAACGTGCCCAGAAGAAGGATGGGACCCTATTTTAATTGCAGGAGAAACAGCTGGTCTCAGTATAAGCTGTTTTTCTCCAAATGGTCATTCTGAAAACGTACGCGTGAACAAAGATTATGGACCAGATTGGATCTCCATATCCAATCGAGATATTGGTACCGTTACTCAAAATCCAATCAGTACGCAAATTCAATTTTCTCCACCTTCTGATATTTTAATAGGAGGGTATCCGTATTCAATTAGTTTTACGTATGGAGAAAACAACGAAGAATACAAGAAATTTACGGGTCAGATTCATATTCTTCCACACGATCCAAATGCTCCAGTAAATGCGAGGGGAAAGTATATTCAAGAAGAGCAAAACATCATTGTAACGTGGAATCCTCCTACGGACAAACAAGATCAGATTGTTGGGTACAATATTTATCGGAGTCTACATTATCCTGCTCTAGCAAGTGCTGCTCCCTATAATTCTACCCTTCTGAAAGATACAGAATTTCTGGATACAGCTTTCCTTCATGGCCAACAATACTGGTATATTGTGAAAGCAGTATATCAGGATGGTAGTTTAAGTCCTTCTTCAAATACTGTGCAAATCACTATCCCCCCTGAGAAAAAAGGAATTGTGATTATCGCACTGGATAAGCCGGCAGGATCTTCATACTATACTAACAATCCTCTCTCTATTCATTTTCAATCCTCTCTGTCGGGGAAAGTCTCCATCGTTTGCAGTTCTGGGTTTATCAACATTACCCTTTTGGAAACTTTTGTCACCCAAGGAACTCGATACCAATGGAATCCTACCTTACCCAATCTACCTGAATCTAAAAGCATGTGTACGGTATATTTTGAAAGCAAAGGTGGGTATACCCATACCCAGAAGTTTTCATTCTTTGCAACTGAATCATTACAAGGTGCAGCAAGCTTGTTCGGAACTTTGAAACAAAAAAGTACAAGTAAGCCAATTTGCGGAGCTTCTATACAGATCATTCAAGGACCTAGTTATTCAATTGCTACAACAGATGCAGACGGGATTTTTGTTTTGAAGCACTTATCACCCGGATCCTACCAGTTTTCAATTCTTCACAACGGAGAAATATTTGCACCCTTCTCAAGTGATATAGAAAATGGTGAAAATAGTCTTGATCCAATTGAAATCAACCCTATAGAACAATCAAAATGGATTGCATGGAGTGGAGAAATCGAGGGGAACTTTCTTCCTTTGTGGATATATGCTGAAAAAAAAGACAAGGTTTCTTTGATATGGGAAAAAGATAATATTCAACGGGTGCTATATCGACATATCGAACTGGAACCTAAACAGACCGCCTTTTTGCACCTTCCCATCGCAGAGGACTTACCAGTTGGTGATATGTTTTTATCGATTGTCAGCGAGAGCAGCACAAGTCAATCCAAAATTGCCATAACCTTACCTTCTCTAACAAATTATGTATATGGGTATGTAAGAAACCTAGATGGTATTCCTATCACCAATGCGTACGTAAATGACCATTTGGTCAATGAATGGGGATACTTCAGCATACCCCGGTCTGATCAAGATTCTGTTTCACTGGATGTTCAAGCCCCATTTTATCAATCACGTACAGTAAATATATCTGAATTTGATTCCAATTCTTCGATTTTGTTAGATCCTTTGCATGGCTACATCGAATACACACAAAAAGAACTGTTTGTCTGCCAAGATTTCAATACACTCCAATTTCAGTGGATATCACGAAAAGGTTGGACAGATATTTTGGATTTCCAAATTGTCCAAGAAAACGAAGAAGATACGAAAGTATTAGCAGTCCTACCTCCTCTTCAATGTTATCCAGAAATGAAATATGAATTTCATTTCATGAATCTGTTGCGTGAACAACTGGATGAAGGATCTGTTTTTTTAACTTGGATATATTCTTCGTCTGAAACTAACGAAGAAACTCTTGTTAAAATCCCCATAAAAAAAGGTTTAACCGATAAACTTTTCTTTTCTACTCACCCTACAATTCCTATTTTCTCTGATCCCAATTCTATAGACCTTATCCTGGATATCTATTCCTATGCAAGCCGTCCTGATACCTTCCTTTTGCGAAGTGTTCTACCTCCTGTGTTTGATTCTTTCATCCATCCATCTGAACTAATACCCGGTAACGAATGCTCTCTCGAGATACACCAGAAAGATGCTTCCCCTCCTCATGAAGTCATCATAGGATCTATCGAGGTAACATCTAAAACCAACAAAGACATTGTAGAAGTATTTCCTTTTCATTTTCAAACACAAAGTCCAACTTCACCATCTTTCTTAGAACCGTATTGGAATCAAACGATTTATAGTGGTAGTAAAGTCTCTCATACATTTTATCTTTCTCAAACCCCCAATCAGATTGAGATCCAGAAAATTCCCGCTTTCATGAGCTACCAGATATGGGATAACACAGTCAAGATCATCATTGAATCTACTCCAGAAGGTGTCAACCAAGTACAGATCCCCATTGTGTTAAACCAGACAATTGAAACCAATCTAAACATTCAAATAGAAGGTCTTCCTATACCAGATCATTGGAATGCTCCTGTTTTAAAAGCTAACAATGATGAAAAAGGTATTCTTTTGCAAATTGACAACTTACTTGAGGACACATTTTATCGGATCAACAAATATCAAGACGAGTCTAAAATAGAATGGCAAACAGACTTCTCACAACACAAGACCTATCTAGACACGAATGTGCAAGCTAACCAAACCTACACATATCGAGTTTTTGCTTCAAATTTCCAGCTAGAATCGGGATGGTCCAATGAAATTGTCCAGCCCTATATCCATTTGTACATTCATCTAAAACTAGAAGATATAACCTATACAAACAAAAGTTCTATTCTTCTAACTGGTACGGCTACTCCAGAGACGACCATTACTCTGAATAAAAAAGTTCTACCGATGGATGTATATGGTCGTTTTTCTTTTAATGCTCCATTGGAAGAAGGAAAGAATGGTTTTCTTTTTAAAATTGTAGATTCATTTGAGAATACTCTCTCAAAAGAGATTACAGTGATTCGCGATAGTATTCCTCCACAAATTGATTTTGTTGCTCCTAAAGAATTTCCGTATTACACAAAATCAGAGCAGTTAAACCTTCAGTTAAAGACGGAATCTCAATCCATTGTTACCGTGAATGATATTGAATTCAAAGAAAAAACACCTGGAACCTATGGCGGTAATATTTCTCTTGCAAAAGGTAGCAATGATATCAAAATCATCGCTATCGATAAAGCATCTAATCAAACAAAGATCAATGTCAGATGTGTTCGATATGAGAAAGGTATTTTTATTCAGCTTCGCATTGGGTCTTCTATTGCTACTATCAATGGAGAAAAACATCCCTTGGATGTATCCCCTCAAATTCTTCAAGGAAGAACTGTTGTACCTCTTCGATTCATTTCGGAAGCGTTTGGTGCTACAGTAGAATGGATTGCTGAAACGAAAGAGATTACGATTCGGTTATATATGTGACACAATTTATCATTTGCATAAAGATTTGCATACAGAAAGAGGTGTTTTACTATGGTTGGTAAAAAAATAGACGGTAGATGGTATGTTCGACTCCAAAAAGGAGAAGAAGTTATCTCGTCGTTACAAGATTTCTGCAAACAAAATCAAATTCAATTAGGAACATTTACGGGAATTGGTGCATGCTCTCCGGTAACAATTGGTATTTTTCTCCCTCACGAAAAAAAATATGTCAGTAAAGTATTAACTGAAGATGTGGAAATGGTCTCTTTATTGGGCAATGTAACAACTATGAATGATGAGATCTACATCCATGCACACGCTACTTTTGCAGGAGAATCTCTTCAGTCCTTCGGAGGTCACTTGAGCAATGCTATCGTAAGTGTTACTGCTGAGATCGTAATTGAACCTTCTACAGGAACAATTGATCGAGAAAGAGACGAAAATATTGGGATTAATGTATGGAATCTTCTTTAACAAAAGATATCCATGGTTTTGTATTTGATATTGATGGTACCTTACTAAACACCCTTCCAGAAATTGCTGAATCGGTCAATTCCATTCGCATTAAATACAACCTGCCACCTCACCCAGTTGAAGCCTACCGTAATTTTGTCGGTGCTGGGGTGAAAACGCTTGTACAAAGAGCATTTCAAATCTCTAGTTCGCACCACGATTTTCAAACCATTTTATCTGATGTTATGGATCAATACATAAAAAACTTTGGTAAATACTCATCTTTGTTCCCGGGAATACCAGAGATTTTAACAAAACTTATGATGGATTCGTATTGCTTAGGACTACTTTCAAATAAACCTCAAATCATGGCAGACCAAACAGCAAAAACATTCTTTTCAAATTACCCGTTACATCCAGTGATTGGTGCACAGGATAACATCCCATTAAAACCCCACCCATGGGGTCTTGAAAACATTTCTAAAAAATGGAATCTGCTTCCAACACAAATTGTTTTTGTGGGAGATTCTGTTATTGATATACAAACAGCAAAAGCATTTGGCGCTGTTTCGGCTGCTGTTTCTTGGGGCTTTTGTAGTTCTTTAATCCTCTCCCAGCAACAGCCTGATTTTTTGATTCATACTCCCCAAGAGTTCATTCATACTTTTTTACATCCCACCCAAGAAACTGTACCCATTAGAATGAGAGGTTTTTATGCATAAACACTTGTTTACTTCCGAATCTGTTACTGAAGGACATCCTGATAAAATATGTGACACAATAGCAGATAGCATTTTAGATGCGATCGTAGAAAAAGATAAAAATGCTCGCGTTGCTTGTGAAGTTGCTGTTAGTACAGGTTTTGTTTTTATCATGGGAGAAATTACAACATCAGAATACGTTGATTTAACCTCTATCGCACGAGAGACAATCTGTAATATTGGCTATGACACTCCTAAATGGGGTTTTAATGGCAACACTTGTGCAGTCATAAGTGCTGTAAAGGATCAATCTCCAGATATCGCACAGGCTGTGAATCGATCTGAAGATATCGGAGCAGGAGACCAGGGGATGATGTTTGGTTTTGCATGTAACGAAACATCATCACGTATGCCCATGCCGATCTTTTTGGCGCATGCTTTGGCAAAAAAACTCACTTATGTTAGAAAAAAACAAATACTTCCTTATCTTGGTCCGGACGGAAAAACACAAGTAACTGTTGAGTATGACGAGAATAATCAGCCCATTCGCATTGACACTATAGTAATTTCCACACAACATCAGCCCGGTATTTCAATGAAGCAACTACAACCAGCCATTATCGAAGAAGTTATTCGGACGTCCATTCCAGAAGATTTACTAGATGCCAATACTCATTACTTCATTAATCCTAGTGGGTGTTTTACAATTGGGGGTCCGGTGGCCGATACAGGACTGACAGGTCGAAAAATAATTGCCGACACCTATGGTGGATATGCAAATCACGGTGGTGGATCTTTTTCTGGCAAAGATCCTACAAAAGTAGATCGATCCGGTGCTTACGCGGCAAGATATATTGCAAAAAACTTGGTTGCTGCAGGTTTTGCAGATAAAATTGAACTTCAATTGTCCTATGCAATTGGAATGACAAAGCCAATTTCCATCTATATTAAAGACTTTGGTACTGCTAAAATTCCCATTGAAGAGATGATTGAAAAAACCCAAGCTCGATTCAATTTGTCCCCAAAAGGAATCATTGATACCTTTGAACTATTTCGACCGCTTTATCGACAAGTTTCCTCTTATGGACATTTTGGTCGAGAA
>CAZOYI010000308.1:0-32971 GCA_964583965.1 uncultured Caldisericota bacterium | reverse complement strand
AAATCTGCAATATCTTGAATTTCTCCAGGTTGGTAATTGTGTGCGATAATGCATGCATTTTGCGATTCTTTCATTTCTAGTATTGCATTCACAACGTTTTCCAAAAGATACTCCTTAGAAGATTTATGTAAAATGTAGTATATATCATTCAAATGTCAAAAAATGTTTTCCAGAAGAAATCGGTATCGTTATTGTATTGTTTTTTTCCTTGAAAGAGATTTCTTTTCCATCGAGAATTACTTTGTCTACAGATGAAGAATCGGGTACAAAGAAATGGATTGTACTGCTCTCTTGCAGGATGATTAGTGAATAGTGCCACCGGATTTTGTTTTCATCATCTTGAGTGGTGTAATGAAGGATAGTATCAATTTTGGAGGATGAGTAGAAAAGAGGTTGGTTGTATATGTTTAAGTAGCTGGCTTTGGACACGTAGTAGCATATGGGGAAAGAAGAATCTTTTTGCATACGGGAAAAACAATATAATCCATTGGAAGATATATGTTTACCTTTTCCCATGTGAGGTGGATTGTTCAGAAGAAAAAGATCTTCTATCCAGACTGGATTATTCCTATCTACTGGCGAAACCGAATACTCAATTCCTCGATGAGAAGGATTTCGTTGCAAAACAATGGCAGAATTCTCCATGTTGGATACCGATATTAATGCTTCAATACAGGTGGATTGATCCTCTTTAGTAAAAGCATAATACGGCATTTGGATTTCAGATTCCCAATAGGAAGAAAACCATCCCATCTCTCTATGAATAGAAGATTTGCCGTTGCTTGTGATATGAAGGTATTGTTCTGATTTCATAGGGAGTTTCAAATGAATACCATATTCATCTTGATGTTGTAAAAGACCATTTGGGTGATAAAGAGATCGATATGTATGCTGTGTTTTGGATTGAAAAGAATCCACCACAAACGTATATCCGGGAGCAAAATATGTAGAATGATCAGTGATTCCCTGTATTGGCGGTATAAAGAAGATCGTACGATCTGCCATAGTATCTGGATGACGGATGTTCATATGAAAATTAAGTTGTGCAAACGAAAACCAGTCACTCCAGTAATAGTGGTCAATAGTAGATCTATCAATGGGACCTACTCCGCCATTGTACCAGGATTCTGGCCCCGAACCATCCACGGTAAACACATTGTGAGCCTCATGGGAGACATAGTAAGATCGATTTTTAGAGGCCCATCCTTCTGGTCCATACCCACTTTCTAATAAAAGTGGTGTATCTCCTTTACTTAGAAAAATATGTCCTGCATCATTTTGTTCATGGAGTGAAAACCTTTGTTTGCCCGTACATAACAAATACATTTCTTCTGGAGAATGTCCGTAACGAAATAAAACCTGTGAATCATCTAGAAAGATGACGCTTTCTTGCTCAGGTGAAGTTGGTTGAATTCCCTCAGAATCGAATGCAGATAAAAGAGAAAAAGGTATATAAAGGCTTTTCTGGATATTCCAAGGCTCTTGATCGAAGGGCTCTTGGTTTCTATAACAAACGGAAGCACCTAAAAATTGATTTTGTTGCTCCGGGAAGAAAGGGATCAGAAAACGAAAAGGAAAGATAACTCGTGTTTGCCATGAATCGTCAATAGAAGGCAAGTAACCATCTGGTTTTTGAATACTCAAAGCCCAGTTAACCATGGACTGAAGCCTGGAGGAGAAAGGAAAATCTTGAAACAAATTAAGGCCAAGAGTGTTTTGTACTCCGTAAGCAAAATAAGTAAATATTTCCAACAAATAGGTGTAATAGTGAGTACCTTCATTGAGTACTCCGTCCTCAGAAATCTGAAAACGAAAATAGTAGTCTAGTGTTTGTAAGGAGAACTGCAAAAAACGATTTTGGTCTACTGGATTATTCAGGTATAAAGAACTTAAACCCAACATACTAGCTGCTCTCGTTACATGGTTATTTCCTTTTCCATAGGGATAATACTTGATCCAATGAAGGCATGTCTCTTGTTCTATTTCACAAATTCTGAGAATATTCGATTGTACTAGCGACTCCATGGAGGCAGGAAAAGTATCCATAGTCCGCAATAACTCGACAGCAACAAGGTAGTGGATGGCATGTTCTTGAAGGAAAATATCATTTTGTGATTGTATAAAGTCCCAATAAGAGGGTTGAATTTCTTGAAATTGATGAAGGATTGGGGAAAGACTGCCATTTTGAAAAAAGTATTGATCAAGTACAAGATTTCTTAGATATTCAGTAGAGCCGATTTGAGAACGATCCGGGCTTGCATAAGAAAGAATGGTAGTCAGTCTTTCTTCTTCCTGTACTTTTTCTTGTAGACGAGGAAGATCTTTTTTTTGGAACAAAATCCCATTTTTAGAATTGATTGGTTCTGTAAGTTGAAAGACGAATGGATCTACCAAAGGGGTTTTTTGAGACTTTAGAGACATACCATACCATTGAATTTCTAAAGTATCGATATTTTGATCTGCAGAAGGGTGTGTGCATATGGCAAGAGATTTGACCTGGTTCCAATGAAACATAGAATCACCTCCAAAAGCAGAAAAAAGGTCGTGGAGAGGAAACGATTTGATTGATGTTTCTTTTTTGTCTATTTCAAAGTATGTAAATCTCATATGATTGGATTGATCTCGGATAAGGAGAGTGATCCAATTGCCTGTTGCTTGGTTCGCTGAAAATTTCAAACTCAATGATTGAAAAGAAGACCAATCCCGGGGAACTGATTTTGTAATCATGGATGCGTTTTTTTGTCCAGGTTTCCAAAGCAAACTCTCTTGTTGCCATATCAACCTACCGTTTTTTCCAAATCCTTGCCAATCGTGAGGAGAAAGAGGAATAGTAACCTCTTTTTGCTGGGAAAAAGAAGGACTCAACGATTGAAAGTGGAATCCCATGCAACCAACAATAAGAAACCAAATCAGAACTATGCGCTTCATTTGATCCTACGTATCCTGGCCCCACAGGAATGTATTTCTTCTACAAGGCTAGCATGGATATGGGAATTGGAACAAATGACAGAGGAAGGTTGAAATAGCACAGGATGATTGTGAATATCCGTTATTTGTCCACCGGCTTCTTCAAGAATGATACGAGCTGCAGCGAAATCCCATAATTGAAGCATTTGTTCCCAATATCCATCAAGCATACCGCATCCTATGTAACAAATATCTAAAGATGCGGAACCAAATCTTCGAACGGCTTGCGAGTGTTTACAAAAATGCGCATACAAGTCAAGATTTGTGAAGGGCGTGTGACGAATATCATATGGAAAACCAGTGGATAGGAGTGATTTTAACAAATCTTCTTGGGAACTTACGTGGATTGATGATCCATTGAGCCAAGAGCCTATGCCTGTGAGACCAAAAAAGAGTTGATTCATTTCTGGAGCATATACCCATCCTGCAATTGGTTTTTGATCTTTATAAAAAGCAACAGAGACTGTCCAAAGAGGTAGATAATGAGCAAAATTGGTAGTTCCGTCAATTGGGTCAATGATCCAGGTATACGAGCTGGAAGTTCGATTGTCTTCGCATTCTTCTGAAATAGTAGAGTGATCGGGGAAATTTCTCTGGATTTCAGCGAGTAGGAACTTTTCAGTTTCAATATCGATGTTGGTTACAAGATCTATTTCGCCTTTTTGTTGGATCGATAACTGAGAATGTTTTTTGTGTGCTTCATTTCCAGCAATGGTCACTATGCAAAAGCCAAGTTCAATTGCTGATAAGTAGGAATGTGAAGCCAAGCTGGAAACAACATTTTGAAATGAAGACGGAATATGAGAATTCATTTACCGGTTTACCTGCAAAGAGTAAGTTTTTGCATCCCACTGGATTTGAAACGAAAATACTGATGGCATCGAACCTCCAGGGATAAAGGGTTCATTACGAGAAATTTCAATGGGTTGAGGAAGAGTTTTTTCAATCCCATTTTGGATATAGATACTTGAACCAGTATAGAATGTGTAGTAATTGGAATTGTAGGTAATTTGGAGAATTCCGCGTGTCAGATTAGGAAAATATTGCATTCCGTAATATTTCGTAATAATCGACAAGGGAATCATCATTCGATTGTTTTGAATATAAGGACTAGAAAAGACTGAAACAGGTTGTTTGTTAACAAAGATGACGGATCTGTTTTTTTCAAACACAGCATTTACTTTTCTAGAGGATGTAATTTGCTGCAAAGTATCTAATCGAACCAGGGAGTGGGCAAATACTGTATAGAAAAGAGTTGATCCGGTGAAATTCGTGCACGAAACCTTTGGGAAAGAAGAAGAATCAAGAGAGTGGTAGATGAAATTTCGTAAAGGTTCGCCAGAGGATGTTTTGTCAATAATGAAGTATTTCTCATTGGTCAAAAAGGAAACGGAAACTAAAGAGTTTTGATTTTGCTCATCTAGATAGAATATTTTATTGCCATCCCCACTAATACAGAAAGGAGATTCTCTGTCTAAGGGAACAATATGAGTGAGATCACTTCCGTCTGTTGCAATAAAGGTAAGAGTAGAAACACCGTTGACTACCATCTTGAAGAAAACCTTGGTCCCGTACATATTTAGAATAAATGGTCCTTGTTCTTCTGGTTTAGGGTCAAATCTTCTGGAGGACGTTAACTGGTTTAAAAAACCTGTTTGCAGGTCAAAAGAGAACAATTCTCCTTTTTGCTCGTATGGTGAATGATTCTCAAAAAGTTGTGCAAAAAAAACGATGCGGTTATGAGAAGAAAACCTAGGCATATGGGGACTATGGATTTGAGAGTCAAAAATAAAAGATCGTTTGGTTCTGGAGAATTCTTTGGGGCCTACTATCACTTTTTGGTTGGAGCCATCACGGTTCATCATAAAAATAGCGGTTTGAATCCAAGATTCAGATGAAGTAAAGTACCCAATTTCTACTTGAGCAGTAATCAATTCACCAGATGCATCGATATCAATATTGGGTACATTGTGCAGGACAGGGGCAAAGACTGTTTGATTTGTTCCAGGAACAAGAATCCGAAGAGAAAAGATATCCAGTTTTTGGGTCAAGGAATCAAAAACAAAGATGTAATCTGTTTTTTTGGTTGCAGTGGTTTCGTCTGAATGAACCCCCATACAAACATAGCGACCATCTCCAGATATAGATGGATATTGATCTTTTGCGGTAAGAAAAATCCATCGATCTCCAACCAGATATGTTCCAGGTGAGAAAACTTCTATAAGATTAGTGCCATCTGTATTTGCTACATGTATATACGTGTTGCTAGATTGGATACCCGTGCTACGGATAACAATTCTCTGACCATTTTTGGAAGTCTCATGATAAGAGATTTCGTTAGTGAAAGAGTATAGCGGGTTTAACTGGGTTTCTATCTTCATTTCTTTCCAGACTGGGTTTGAATCCATTGCCAAGGAGGGATTGGATGATAGGGGAGAGAATATACAGCATAGGAGAAGCAAAGACGATACAATGGATCGGTTCAACATTTTTTTCATTCTCACATTTCCTCCTTAACTATAATGGTTGTTTCACCAACACATAGGGTGTCTTCTTTGTGAAGTTCTGTTCGTTGGATGTTTTCCCCATTTACTTTTGTACCAAGGCAACTCTGAAGATCGACGATAAAAAAACCTTGTTTTGTTTTTTGAATATAGCAATGTTCGTAAGATACCGAAAGATCGTGTAAACAAATTTGGCAATCCCCACTTGATCCAATCCATACGGATGTGGTTATCATTTCTTGACGCTGCGGTAATGAGGGTTCCTGAATAAGCAGAACCAACCCTTTGTTTCTGTATTTCTCTTCTTCTATCTTGTTCCTTTTTTGTTTTTTCATTCTTCTTGATTTACGAAGGTATAGGGTAAATTTGAACAAAACGCCAAATAGGAGTAGGAGAATAAATATAGCGAATAACAAGAAAATCCAATACAAAATATTGTGAAGGGAAAGGACGGGTTGTATTTCTAAAGCAAGTTGAGAAGAGGAGTTCTGAATATACAAGCGTGAAGAAGAAAACATGTGTATCCAGGGAACTGTAATCTGAAAGGAATGAATGGACTGCTTTGTTTGCGTAAGAGTGTTTTCTATATATGCAGTACTCTGGGTTGCAGTGGTATCAAAAAAGCAACCCCCTGAGGATTTTAGAACAAACAGAGCACTCGAATGACAGGGAGAATCATGCGTTTGAAAATAAAAAAGAGGAGCAAATGCAGAAGAATACGTTGGCAGTTCGCTACCATCCCCAATGATCAGAATTGCAACGTCTCTTGAAAAGTGCATCTCTCGAGAATAAAGAACACCCAGGAGGGAATCTAGCTGTCCTATTTCGTGTGAAGCATCTAGGGGATGAGTACTCAATTTCTCATCAGGGAATGGTATTTCATGAATTTCAGAACCAAATGTAAATACTACAATATCGTTAAAAAATGAAGTAGTGTTTCGCGCTTTTTCAATTTCCATTAAAATTACTTCTCGATGAGCTCTTTGACGAATATCTTCGTAAGAAGGAGTATTTTGAATCAATACATACATCTTAGGTTGAGAAAGAAAAGGAAGCCTTATCACCCGTTCTTTTGTATGAATATTCTGGTTTTCAAGATATACAGTGCCGGATTCTAACGAGACATTATGATAAAATCCTCGGATGCTGGGGTATAAGCTTCTATCAATATCGATAAGTGATTCCCCGCCAAATGAAGGGATAGAAAAGCTCAACCAAAAGAATAACAACAGCAGTATTCGAAGTAATATTTTCTTCATTACCTATGATTCTATGATCTAAGCTCATCAGGTCAATATATTCACAAATATACCACAAATGATATAATGATTTGCAAAGTTTAATCACAAGATGAGGAAACATTATGCGTATAGAAAAGCATCCTATTTTGGAGTTCGCAGAAAAGAAAAAAGTCACTTTTTCTCTTGATGGGAAGTGTATCACTGGATATGAAGGAGAGCCTATAGCAGTGGCTTTATTTGAACAAGGGTATAAGAATATTAGTGAAAGTCTAGTATATCACAGACCAAGAGGCATTTTTTGTTGCATTGGCAACTGTTCTTCTTGCTTAATGAAAGTGAACGGTATTCCCAATGTAAGAACTTGTACCAAACAGCTTGAAGAAGGTATGGTTGTCGAAACGCAAAAGAGGGAATCATGAAACAAGTCTGTGATGTATTAATTGTTGGAGCAGGTCCAGCGGGTCTTTGTGCTGCGAGTGTGTTTGTTGATACAGATGTGCAGGTCATTGTACTGGAAAGAGACCCATTCCTTGGTGGTCAATTGCTCAAGCAAACGCATATGTTTTTTGGATCAAAAGAACAATACGCTGGAACAAGAGGGTTTCAGATCGGAACTATACTGAAAGAGCCTATCCTTCAAGCGAAGAATATTCGTATTTTCACCGATACCGTTGCTGCAGGATACTATCCAGAAGATGGTTTTTTGCTTGCAATTGAGAACGATCAAGAATTACACCGTATTTATTTTAAAAAAATCCTTATAGCGACAGGTGCATCTGAGAAGGCTTTAAGCTTTGAAAACAATGATTTACCAGGCATTTTTGGAGCTGGTGCTGTCCAAACATTGATGAATATGTATGGCGTTGCACCTGGCAAAGAAATCATCATGGTAGGATCAGGAAACATTGGCTTGATTGTGTCCTATCAGTTGATGCAAGCTGGAATTTCTGTGAAATGTATTGTAGAAGCAGCCCCGGTCATTGGTGGATATTTTGTCCATGCAGCAAAAGTACGACGTTTGCAAATACCGATTTACACCCAAACAACGGTACGTAAAGCTTTTGGTACTGAATCTCTGGAAGGAGTAGAGCTCATTGCCTTAGATTCAAATTGGCAAGAAATTCCAGGATCGGAACGATATGAAACTTGCGATACTTTATGCTTAGCAGTGGGCCTTTCTCCTTTGTCTGAGCTTTTATCCCACTTTCATTGTGAAACAAAATATGTACCTGAACTTGGAGGATCCGTTGCTCTACGAAATCACCGCATGCAGTGCACCCAGAAGGATGTATTTATTGCTGGAGATGTAGCGGGGATTGAAGAAGCTAGTTCCGCCATGTTAGAAGGAATGATCGCAGGAGTATCCATAGCTGAAGATCTTGACATAGCAACACCATCCCATAAAACGATGAAAGAGATATCCGCCCAATTTTTACAAGCAATGCGTTCTGGTCCTATCGGAGATAAAATCCGAAGTGGGCTTTCGAAAGTGGAGGATTCTCATGTATAAGAATACTGGATACTTATCTTCTAAAGAATACTCTTCTTGCATGCCTGATGAAGAAAGAATGAATACTGGTCCTGTTGCTATTATTGAATGTCCTGAGCATATACCATGCAATCCATGTCAGGAAGCCTGCCCAAGGGGAGCCATACAGCCATTTGAGAAGATTACAGATTTACCCGTGATTGATTTCGAACGTTGTAATGGATGCGGAAATTGCATAGCAGTTTGTCCTGGATTGGCAATTTATGTTCTTCAAAAAGAGTATGAACCTGGTTTTTCCTTGATAAAGATTCCCTACGAAATGCTTCCAATTCCCCAGAAAGGGGATCGTTGCGACATCTTATCCAGAGAAGGTTCTGTCATTGGACAGGGCTTTGTTGAACGTGTACAAAAGTATTCGTTCAATCCAAAGGGAAGAGTTTTATGGATTAAGATTCCTAAAAAATTGTATAGAGAAGCAAGAAACATACGGGTGGTGAATGAATGAATCTGAAAGACGATAACACCATTATTTGCCGGTGCGCTGATGTTACCCTGGGAGAAATCAAAGAGGTAATCCGCAAAGGCTATACGACACTGGATGAAATCAAAAGGCTAACAAGAGCGGGTATGGGTCAATGCCAAGGAAAGACTTGCAGAAATCTACTGTTACAAGTTATTGCAAGCGAGTTACATGTACCTGTGACAGAAATTGAACTTTCCAGATTGCGACCTCCTTCTGTAACTATTCCTCTTGAACTCCTTGCAAAGGAGGACGGAAATGAAGAATAGAGCATCAGTGGTTATTATCGGAGGCGGAGTAATTGGTGTTGCTACTGCTTACGAATTAGCTCTTCGTGGTGTTAAAGATATTGTATTAGTTGAAAAAAATACATTGTTTTCAGGAGCAACTGCCAGATGCGGTGCTGGAGTACGCCAACAATGGGGCACAGAAATGAATCTCCGACTATCCATTGGTTCTGTGAAACGATATGAGACGCTTGCTGAAGAATTGGATTATTCCCACGGTATTGAGTTTTCTCAAACAGGGTATTTCATGCCTGTTTATTCAGAAAAACAGCAAAAACAATTTGAAAAAAACATGATTCTACAACGGAAATTTGGTCTCGATGTACAATATTTGCAACCTCATGAATGCAGAAATGTCGTACCTATAGTATCTCTAGATGGATTGATGGGGGCGACATACTATGATAAAGATGGGTATCTCAGCCCTTTTCATACTACTGCTGCATATGCTGAAGCAGCCATTCGAAAAGGAGTCACAGTAGAGAAAAGAACAGAAGTTTTGGGCTTTGTGATAGAAAATGAAAAAATTATTTGCGTGAAGACAGACAAGGGTGACATATTTTGTGACACAGTAGTAAATGCTGCTGGTGGTTGGTCACAAGAGATTGCCAAAATGGCAGGAGTACATTTGCCTTTAATATCAGAGCGTCATCAAATACTTGTTACAGAACCCATTGAACGATTATTTAGACCAATGGTTATGAGCTTTACACATGGTTTTTACACACAGCAAGAACCCAATGGACCCATTTTAATGGGAGTGGGAGATCCCAATGAACCGAAGGGAACAAACATGGACCATTCTTACCACTTTCTCCATACTGTAGCATCCCTTGTTACATCTGTATTGCCACCCGTTGCTAAGGCTAGAGTCGTAAGGCAATGGTCAGGTTTATACAATATTTCACCTGATAAAGCCCCCATTTTGGGTCTTCCTAAAGAAGTCAATAATATGTTTCTTGCTGTCGGTTTTTCGGGGCATGGTTTTATGGTAGCTCCTATGGTTTCAGAAATCACAGCACAGATGATTACAGGAGAGGAATTGTCTATTCCAGAGGCACGATCAAAATTAGATATTGGTCGGTATGACCGAGGTGAACTCATAGTGGAACCAAGCGTAGTTTAGCTCAATGATTGGTGTATTTGACTCAGGCGTAGGTGGACTTATTATCTACCAAAGGATAAAAGAAATGTTGCCATGGGTATCATTTCAGTATTTTTCAGATCATATTCATTTTCCCTATGGGGGGAAGACCGATCAGCAAGTGATACAATATTCCATGGAAATCTCTTCTTTTTTGGTGCAACAAGGATGTATAATGATAGTCATTGCTTGTAATACCGCCACAGTCACCGCAATACAACGCCTTCGAGAGATGTTTCCTATTCCTTTTGTAGGTATTGTACCTGCTGTGAAACCTGCATCAACTCATTCAATTAACAAGAAAATTGCTGTATTGGTTACTCCTTTGTCTGCTAAAAGTAAACAATACGAGATACTACTTGATGAATGGAAACATGGAAACATGATGGACACATTTGAAATGCCAAATCTTGCTAGTATCGTCGAATTCAATCAACTGCACCAAAATTCTACTCAACAATACTTACATTCTTTTTTTCAAAACTTACAGAAGCAATCTTATTCGGTCGTTGTATTGGGATGTACACACTTTTTATTTCTTAAAACCTTTTTGGAGGAACATTTCCCGAATGTGTTTGAAATTATAGATCCTATTGAAGGTGTTGCCAAACAAGCACGGAGGGTTTATCTTTCAATTCAGCCTGAACAGGAGAAGCTTCCAGCTGCTCTTGATCTGTATTACACTAGCGATGAACCTTCTATTCTGATGCATTATCTGATGAACTACCTACACTTCACTAACCCTTTTACTCAGGTTGTTTCTTTTGAAAAGTCATCGTAGTTTCGTTCTTTGGAAACGCATTCACGTTGCATTGGAGAAAGAAGTTGAGCTTGGATATTCAAATCATTCCATAAAAAACAGTTTTACCGCATATCTTCGAAAAGCGCTTTCTGAAGATTGGTTTATTCAAGAGTATCCAGACTCTTTACGAGAGAAATTGAGTAAGGTCACTATGATCTACGAAAAGCATCCATGTGAAGGTGCTTTCCATGGTTTGTTATCTACTATTGGTGAGTTACAGGATTATTGGGATCACCAAATACCAACTGCTGTAATGCAGGATATACTACTAAAACCATTGCAATACTGTAAAGGTTTTGGACCCAAAAGAGCTCAGTTGCTTTCCCGATTGGATATACAGAAAATTGTGGACTTTCTGTATACGTTCCCGAAATCTTGGATTGATCGAAGAAAAACAAGTACAATACTAGAAGCTTATTCATTACAGGGTGAAACTGTTCAGATTCAAGCCAAAATAGCCCAAGTAAGTGAACAAAAAAGAGGTGGTTACCTTATTACTAGCTTGGTGGCAAAAGACCACACGGGCTATCTCATTGCTTCTTTTATAAATCAAAAGTATGTGAAAAAACTGCTTCAAGAACACCTGAATAGTCCCATTTTTCTGTCTGGGAAAATACAATACCAGTACGGGAAGCTTCAAATGAGCAATCCCTTGTTTGAAATCCCCAAAGATCCAAAACATCCTACATCATTTCAAGAGATTCAACCTGTATATAAATTGACAGATGGATTGTCCCAAAATGTTTATCGCCAGTTAATTCGACAAACTCTTTTAGAACATATCGTACATATTCCAGAGTTTTTTACTTCATTTGTTCGTATTCAAGAGCATCTTATGCACCGAGGAGAAGCACTTAGTCACATGCATTTTCCTTTATCTTTTCAGGTCACGGAAGAAGCTAGAAAACGACTTGTATTGGATGAATTTTTATTCAATCAATACACAGCTTTGCAATATAAAATGCTTCATCGAAAAAAAGAAGGAATAAAACTTCATATTCCGGACAAAATGATTCTTGCCTATCAATCTCTTCTACCATTTGAACTTACATCCGATCAGAAAAAAACTATCTCTACGTTCTGTCAGGATTTGCAGTCTGGGTATCCTATGAATCGATTGTTACATGGGGATGTCGGATCAGGAAAAACGATTGTTGCTGGTGCATTGGTGTATTTTACTATGAAGAACCAATACCAGGCTATTTTTATGGCACCCACGGAGATTCTTGCCAAACAGGTCTTTCGTGTTTTCACCTCTCTTTTCTCCTTAGATCAAGAGATGAAAGGAGTTCTTTTGCTGGGAGAACTTTCTAAAAAAGAAAAGGAAAAAGCAGAAAGTGCCTTACTTTCTGGAGAAGCTACTTTTGCTGTGGGAACACATACTTTTATCGAAGATAAAATACTTTTTCACCGACCAGCAACATTTATCGTAGACGAGCAGCATAGATTTGGTGTTGAACAGAGGAAAAGACTTTTTGTGAAGGCTACTCAACCCCATGTTTTGGTTATGAGTGCTACTCCAATTCCTAGAACAATGGCATTAACACAATTTGGGGATCTGGATGTTTCAGTGATTCAAGAATTACCCCAAGGACAGAAAAACATTGAAACACGAATTGTTTCATCTTCCCAAAGGGATTCTATGAATCAAATCCTGTGGTCTGTACTAGATAAAAATGAAAAAATCTATGTTGTGTGTCCACTCATTGAAGAATCAGAATCACTGAATGTAGCGAACTCGGTTCAGAAAACTGAAGAAATCAAAGCTACATTCCCCTCAATTGATGTGTATTTGTTACATGGCAAAATGAAAGTAGATGAAAAGAATAATGTGATGGAGGAGTTTCGGAAAGCATCAAAAGCTATTCTTGTCTCTACAACTGTTATTGAGGTTGGTGTAGATGTTGCTCAAGCCACAGCAATGGTGATAGAAAATGCAGAACGCTTTGGTTTAGCTCAGTTGCACCAACTTCGTGGTAGAGTGGGAAGAAAATCTCAGAAATCGTATTGTTTTTTAGTTACAGATGCCACCTCTTCGTCTCGATTACAAATTTTGGAACAAACCAACAATGGATTCGCAATAGCTGAAAAAGACTTGGAATTAAGAGGTCCGGGAGAGCTTTTTGGCACACTACAAAGCGGTCATATCTTTTCTCAACTGGTTCGGCTAGAAGAGGACTATCCGCTGCTTGAAAAAGCAAAAGCACTTGCTACACGTTTCCTACAAGACCAATCCTGTGCAAGAGAATTGGAAAAAGCAATCGAATTTAGGAATCGAAAAATGGTCTTGTAACTATTTGCGTAGTATAACCGTTTTTGTTTCGGGAATCCATTCTACTTCAAATTTTAAATGAGAAGCAACAAATTTTAATGGGATAAAGGAATATTCTTGATGAATGACAGGGGGGGTCGATAATGTATAGGGAACACCATTTACATATGCGGAAGGACTGTTAATTTGCAGCTGAATCTCTCCGTCTCTTTGCAACACTGATATTTCTTTTGTATTCGGATACCATTCTACTTTTGCTCCCAAAACATCAGAAATGAATTTTAATGGAATCATGGTAATTTCAGTATCTGATATAAATGCTGCAGGAGTATCAAGAGTAGTTTTTTCTCCATTCAAAAAAACATAGGAAGACTCAATAGGAATTTCTAAAACCGTTGTATATAATTTCTCTGGTGTAGGGTCTTGCGATGTATTTGTGGGTATATCTTCTTCCATCAAAGATTTTTTTGAGAAGCGAGATTGGATATCTTGTAAAAAACTTGAAGGTGAACAGCTTGCCATGAACAAGGTCCCAACTAAAATAATGGACAACACAGAACATGTTCTTTTCATATTACCCTCACAAAGAAATTTCTATTTATTGTAATCCCTTTTTACGACTTTTCAAATAGGCTTTACTTGACAGCTGTTTGTGGTACAATAAACACTGGAATTTTGTTGTTTATGAGGTGTTATAATGATTTCAGATGATTTTAAAAATGTTGATCAAGATGAACAAAGAGATCTTGATGAGTTTGAGAACGCAATTCTTTCCAATACGGATCGATTAGTTCAAAGTTACAAACGAGGTGATATTGTTGACGTTCGAATAGTAAAAGTTGACAAGGATTGTCTTCTAGTAGATATTGGAAGAAAAAGCGAAGTGTTTGTGCCTATTGAAGAAATTGTTCACGATCCTAATCTGGATCTTGGTGCACAATTTAAAGTAGATGATTTGATCCCAATTAAAGTAGTTCGTGATGAATACTCCAAAGGTGGAATCTTTTTATCTAACAAAAAAGCACTTTACCAACTGAATATCGACAACATTGAACAAGCTTATAAAGATAAGCAAAAAGTGAGAGCCATTGTTCATGAAAAAGTGAAGGGTGGTTTAATTGTTGATATTGACGGTGTACAGGCATTTCTTCCTGGGTCACTTGTTTCTGTAAAACGTCAAAATGATCTCTCTAAATATATTGGTCAAACGCTTGATGTTCAAGTGATTGAATTTGAAAAAGATCGAAGAAAAGTTGTGGTTTCCCATAAAATAATTGAACAAGAGCATAACAAGATATCCCGAAATGAGTTTGTAGGTGGCCTTGAAGTGAATACTATACTCGATGGTGTTGTGTCCAATATCGTCGATTATGGAGTTTTCGTTGACATTGGATTCAACGTAGAAGGACTTGTACATATTTCTGAATTAGCGTGGGGTGCTACAAAAAAACCATCTGACGTTGTGAAGAAAAATGAAAAGATTAAAGTTCGAGTGATTGGGATTTCTGATGATCGCAACAGGATCTCCTTGAGTTTAAAACGCACTCTACCAGATCCATGGGAAATCAAAGGTAGCAATTATCACTTAGGCCAAGTTGTAGAAGGCAAAGTTGTAAAAGACCTGAATTTTGGTGCCTTGATTGAAATTGAAGAAGGCATAAATTCTTTTATGCACATTTCCCAAATGAGCCATCGCAGAATTAATACGATCGGAGAAATGTTTCAACTAGGAGACACGGTTCGTGGAGAAATTGTTGAACTGGATATTTCTCAAAAAAGAATGAAAATTAGCCGCAAGAATATTATTCCACCAGAAGATGAAATTACTCCAGATGATGAAAATTCCTTAGAACAAACGGAGTCACAAGCAAGATCCGATGATTTAAGCAATTACGTGGATGTATTTGTACCAAAAGGCTCGAATTGACAATCATATGATACAATCAAAAGGAGTCCTACGGGGCTCCTTTTTCCTTTTCACAGCAAACAGGAAAGAGAGCTTTTATGTCAAAAAAAGTTAAAACCACTCTAAAAGATTCTTTAAATCCCCAACAATTTGAAGCTGTAACCACAGTACAAGGCCCTATTGCTGTTTTTGCAGGAGCTGGTTCTGGAAAAACACGCGTGATAACCTATCGGATTGTGAACCTTCTGGACGAAGGAGTACCAATCACAAACATTCTTGCTGTTACCTTTACCAACAAAGCTGCAAACGAAATGAAGCAGCGAATCCAGAATGTTTTAAAAATCGATCATAAGAAGCTTTGGATTGGGACATTCCACTCTATTTGTTTGCGTATTTTACGACAATCTGGAAAAGCTATTTCTTTACGCCCCGATTTTACCGTTTTTGATGAAGAAGATTCACTATCTCTTATCAAGGATTGCATGAAAGAGAGCAATATTGATATTAAGAGAGTGAATCCTCGTACTGTATCCAAAACGATTTCTGATTCGAAAACTGCATTAGTAAGTTCTAAAGAATACCCCAATGTTGCTGGAACAGGATATTTTGTTGATATCGTTTCAAGCGTGTATATCTTATATGAAAAACGGTTGCGCGAGAATAACGCTCTGGATTTTGATGATCTCATTTACAAAACAGTGGTATTATTCCAGGAGAATCCTTCTGTATTGGATCAATACCAAGAGGTATTCAAACACATCCTTGTTGATGAGTACCAAGATGTAAATGCCGTTCAATATGAGTTGTTAAGACTATTGTCCAGTAAATACCGTAATATTTTCGTCGTAGGTGATGATGATCAATCGATCTATGCATTTCGAGGTGCTGATCCTGAATACATGTTACGTTTTCGACAAGAATATCCTGATGCAAAGATTATAAAATTAGAAGAGAACTATCGTTGTTCTCAAATGATATTAAGTGCAGCGCATTGTGTTGTTCAGAATAATGAGAAACGTGAAGAAAAAAAGCTATGGACAAAAAATGATAAAGGAACCCCCGTTAAACTTGTTGTTTGTTCTAACGAAAAAGATGAAGCACAAAAAATTGTTCAATTGATCCAAGAACGTGAAAAAACGCAAAATAGAAAATATGATGAATTTGTCGTTCTATACCGTATCAATGCTGCAAGTAGAAATTTTGAAGAAGCCTTGATGGCTGAGAACATACCCTATCAGTTAGTAGGAGGGTATCGTTTTTACCAACGAAAAGAAGTGAAGGATTTCATTGCATATTTGAGAATTGTTAACAATCCCGATGACCGAGTAAGTATTAACCGGGTCATTAACTATCCGAAACGAAACATTGGTGCTGTTTTTATCCGAAAAATCGAAAAAGTAGCTCACGAAGAACAATGTTCTTTTTACAAAGCTTGTCATATTTTGCTCAAAAAGAAAGAAGCTGTAGCTCGTGGCCGAAAGGGATTGCAAGAATTCATTGATGTCATTGAAGCTGGTATGCAATTGATCAAAAAAGGATCACTTCTTGATGTAGCAAAGCTTGTTTACGAAAAAACCAATATTCCTCAGATGATAGAAATGGAATATCCCGAGGATATTGCTAGGGATAAAGTTGAGAATTTACGTGAACTTTTGACTGCAATTCAGAATTTTGAAAAACAATATGATGGTTCAGAACCTGTTCTCCAGTCTTTCTTAGCGCAAGTATCATTGTTTACCGATTTGGATCATATGGACAAAGAAAAAGCAAAAGTTACTCTTATGACAATCCATTCTGTCAAAGGGTTGGAATATCCGATTGTTTTTATGGCAGGGATGGAAGAAGGATTATTTCCTCATTACCTCTCCAACTGTAAGCAAAATGCTTTAGAAGAAGAAAGAAGATTGTGCTATGTGGGCTTTACTCGTGCTCAGTCAGAACTATACCTTTCTTATGCTATGAATCGAGAGTTGTATGGGAAAACAACGAAAACTTCTCCCTCTCGCTTTTTGGAAGAGATATCTGAAGACTTGATTGAACGCTTAAAGATTTCCACATCCGATAACGGGGAATCAGGACTCAAAAGAAGAGTATCTTCTGTAAACCGCAGCAAGAAAGATTACAATAAAGGGCTTCCCGTTTCCTTGGATGACTTAACTACCGGAAAGACAGTATGTCATAAAGTGTGGGGACACGGCATCGTTTTAAGTTTAAACGAGATTGATAATGAACACATCATCCACATTGATTTTGATACTGTTGGCGAAAGAATGCTTAACTTCAAGTATGCTCCATTACGTATAGTGGAGGAAGGGGAAGCTGTAGTGGCTAATTCCAAGACAAAAAGGAAAACTGCCAAATCGTAGTAAAATAGTTTTCAATAAAACAATAAAAAAAGCCGATAGAGTTTCTACCGGCATTTTTTATTGCTCTTGATGAGTTTGTCCTATCGTCTGCGTTTACTCTTGTTCTTTGGTTTTGAGGTTTTTTTCTTATCGGTTGATTCAGAGGAATCATTTTGGTCTATTTGTATAGTAGTTTTAGCGGAAGCTTTTGAGCCATTTCTCCTGGTTTTAATAAGATCATAGGAGTCAGACTGCAGTGCATCCAAATAAATAGGACGTAGCTCTTTGTCATCGTCATCTTTTTGCCATCCGACAAGAATAGGAACGACGATATAAAGAGATGAGAACGTTCCAGCAAGTAATCCTACAAGTAGAATGGTTGAAAAGTCTCGAAGTGCGCTTCCCATAAATACTGCCAATACCATAACACCAATTAAGGTGGTAGCAGATGTATTGAAGGAACGAATCCATGTGGTAGTAACAGACATGTTAGCAATTTCAGCAAATGTCATTCTATCTCGGTAATATTTCAAGTTTTCACGGACTCGATCTAGAATGACTATACTGTCTTGCAACGAATAGGCCGTGATCGATAAAAGAGCTGCGATGGAGGCAGTGTTAAACTGAATCCAAAGAAGTGACATTACACCCAAGGTTATAGCAATATCGTGGGCAAGAGCAATTATAGCAGCAACACCATCTTTAAAGCGGAATCGAATAGCAACATAAAGGAGAATAAACAGAAGTGCTAAACCCAGTGTGAGAAATGCATTTCTACGTAGTTCACCACCAATGGTGGGTCCAATGAAGTCAATTTGTTTCGTTTCATCATTGACTTCACCGATACTTTCTTCTAGAGATCGGAAAATCTCATCCTGTTCTTCGTTTGTGATATCTTTCATGCGAATCATGAAATGCTTTTGATTCAATTTATCTTGCTGAATAATTGCTCTTTCTTGATTATGTGTTGCCATAACATCGCGAATCATTTTTACTGTGGGAGGTTCTTCTGTAATGAAGTCAATGTTCATAACAACTCCACCAGTAAAATCAACTCCTAAATTAAAAGGAGAACCATTGGTCTTGTATCGAACTCCCATGATGATAATGCTGACAAGGAATATAATGAGTGCACTGTAAAGAGCTGTTTTTCTTTGTCCGATGATATTCCATCGTTTAATTGGGACCATATTTTCTCCTCCTTTCTATTGTTCTTTCTCTGGAGATTGTAATCCAAAGAGTTTTCCATTAATTTTCGGATTGTAAACGGCAATTAAGCTTAAAATGAACTGGGTAAAGAAATAAGAGGTGATCAGTGCTGCCAAAATACCAGCTACAAGGGTAATCGCAAAACCTCGAATTTGGGTAGTACCAAAAGAATACAAGATGATCATAGCGATGAGCATGGAGAAGTTTGAGTCAAAAATAGCCGTCCATCCATGTGCATAGCCAGCACCAATTGCAGAAAGGAATGTTCTGCCCTTGGCATATTCTTCTTTGATACGCTCAAAGACAATAACGTTGGAGTCCACGGCCATACCAACAGACAAGACCATAGCCCCAATTGCAGGGAGAGAAAGAGTGGCTTTAATCCCAAACAAGAAACCAAGATAGATGATGGTGTACATGAGGAGAGCCAGAGCACCGATACCACCTAAAAGTTTGTACATTAAAAGTAAGAAAAGAATGATTCCAAGAATGGCTATAATGGCACCGATCTCAGAACTTTTTATTGTGTCTTGTCCTAGCGAAGGACCAACAACTCGTTCCTCTAAGAAGGTCATTTTTACAGGAAGAGCACCGCCCTGTAAAAGAACTGCTACTTCCTGAGCTTCTTGAATACTTTCTTCTGTTTTTTCGCCAAAAGTAATAACGGCATCGCCTGTTGTAATTTCTTCATTTACTTTGGGGGCTATTAAGAGGGAATCATCCAAATAGATTGATATCGTTTTTTCAACATTCTCACGGGTTGCTTTGGCAAACAATTCTTTGCCAACTTCGTCCCATTCTAACTGAACAATAGGTACTCTTGGACCCATCTGTTCCATTTGTTGATAAGCAAAAGTTGCCTTTTTTAGGTTTTTTCCGGTAACGAGGATACTATCGTTTTCATCTTTAAATGTCAAAACGGCAACGCGACCGATAATGTCTTTAGCTTGTTCAATATCGGAATATCCTGGTATATCTACTACAATACGGTCTTTTCCTTGAATAGAGACAGTTGCTTCCGATACACCTAAAAAATTAATACGGTTTTCAATCACTTTTTTTGCTTGTTTTAATTCTTCTGCTGTAATAGCATTTAAGGCGTCTTCTGATTGAAGATCGTCGTTGGTTACGACAAGTTTTTCTTCTTGAGTCGTTTCTTGAGTAGCTTCGGTTGTATCCTCAGATACCGGTTCAGATGTTTCTACAGAAGTATCTTCTGCAGCTTCTTCTGATGCAATTTCAACTAATTCTTCAGATGGGACTTCATCCACATCTTTAATTGGGTGGGCTTCCATAACTAGGTGTACACCACCTCGTAAATCAAGTCCAAATTTAATCAAATTTTCTGAATAGTGATAGCCAATACTCCATATTGAGAGTCCAATCACAAGTATAATTACTAGGAGTTGTCCCCATCTAATTCTCTTCATAGGATCACCCTTTCTCGTGAGATTCAAACAAATAACTATTATATTTTATTACAGCAAATCGTCAATAAGTCGAATTTATGTGGTATAATACTAAATTGGTGACCTCATGATAGAAGAAACACTTGAACAATACCTACAAACGTATGATTGGGATTTTACAGAGAAAAAAAAACAAAAACTACTGCAATTTCTTTGCTTGGTACAAAAAGTAAATCCTTTCATTAACCTTGTATCTAAAGATACGGATACAGAATTGGTGTATCGACATCTCCAAGATTGTCTACAAGTATTACATTTTTCTTTACCTATATCACCTCATCAGAAATGGATTGATATTGGTTCTGGAGGAGGGTTTCCGGGGGTTATTGCAGCAATTTTATTTCCCTCTTTTCAATTTTTTTTGGTCGAATCCATACGAAAAAAAGCGAGTTTTTTAATGTTGACATCTATTGAAATAGCATTATCCAACGTTCAAGTTTTGCACCAGCGAGCTGAAAATGTTGTTTACTTACCCACAATTGCTCAATCATGTTCTGTTTTTTCAGCTCGAGGTGTCGGTACGGTTTCATATCTGTATCCTTATTTTCATTCATCATTGAATCACTATGGAAAATTGATTCTTTGGAAAGATCCTGAAGAGATTTCTTCATTCCTACTGCAGTATCCTACATGGGAGATTAAAAAACACATTCAATATCCAGTTATCGACACTGAAAAACATGTCGTTTTACTGCAAAGGAAACTAAATCAATCAAAAGGAAGAGGGAATGTTAGTAAAAATAAAAAGCTTCGCCCTTCAAGGGCTAGATCCGGTACCAATTGATGTTGAAGTTGACATAACACAACGAGGTTTGCCCTCTTTTTCTATTGTAGGATTACCTGATGTTGCTGTTCAGGAAAGTCGCGAACGTGTTCGATCAGCATTAAAAAACAATGGTTTTCAGTTTCCAACCCACCGTATCACAGTGAATTTAGCACCCGCTGATATAAGAAAAGAGGGTGCATGTTTAGATCTCCCTATAGCCATTGGGTTGCTAATTGCTTCAAACCAGATTCCAGCAATTTCATCTGAATCTTGCTTTTTTGTAGGTGAATTGTCTTTAGACGGTTCTCTGCGAGAAGTAAATGGAATTTTATCCATGAACTGCTATTTGCATGATTTGATACAAAGCTCTTCACAGCATTCTCCACCCCTTTTTTGTTTTCCAGCTACCAATATTGGAGAAATTGTGTACTCTGATATATCCTTACTTCCTTGCCCTTCTTTACAGTCTGTTATTGAAGCTCTTCAATCTCAGACCAGCTCTATGCCCATACCAGCTGTGCAATTTGCTCCTGCATCCGATCATTCGGACGACATGAAGGAGATTATAGGGCAGAGTTTTGCAAAACGAGCCATGGAAGTTGCAGCCAGCGGAATGCATAATTTGTTATTTGTTGGTCCCCCCGGTACTGGTAAAACAATGTTGGCTAGAAGAATTCCTTCCATACTTCCCTTGTTAAATTTTGATGAGTCTGTAGAAGTTTCTAGAATATATAGTTCTGCTGGATTGTTATCAAAAAAAGGGGGTTTGATTCAAAAAAGACCTTTTCGATCACCCCACCATTCTTCTTCGTTATCTTCAATGATGGGAGGAGGTTCGAAGCCAAAACCAGGAGAAATATCATATGCACACCGTGGAGTCCTTTTCCTGGACGAATTTCCGGAGTTCCAAAGAAATGTGATCCATGCACTTAGACAACCACTGGAGGATGGATTTATCACGATTTCTCGTGTACACAGCACCGTGAAATGGCCTTCTCGATGCATGTTGGTAGCTGCAATGAATCCTTGCCCATGTGGATACTATGGGGATTCACAAAAAAACTGTATTTGCAATCCATCGCAAATTCACAAGTACCAAGCCAAAATCAGAGGACCCATTTTGGACCGTATTGATATTGTCAGTGAAGTGTTGCGGGTAGATCCAAAAAAGCTGTTAAAAATGGAGTTAGCAGAACCTTCTTCTGTTATTCGAGAGCGAGTTGAAAAATGCCATGAAATCCAGAAAAAACGTTTTAAAGATGAGTTATTTCACTACAACTCAGAAATGAACTCTCGTTCCCTTCGAAAATTCTGTGCGTTAGATTCTGAAGCTGAGAGTTTTTTTGCTGAAGTAAGTGGTAAATTATCTCTTTCAGGAAGAGGGCATATGAAAATGTTGAAAGTTGCCCGTACAGTTGCAGATATGAGAGAGTCTCCTTCGATTCAAATGGAAGACATATGCGAAGCCTTGCAGTACCGTTTACGCAGAGATATATAAAAAACCCAGGTTTACACGAGCAAGCCTGGGTTTTTACAAATTGAAGTAGTTTTACTTATTGAAAAAAATAGTGAATTACGGAAGCTACTTCAGTAGCAACACGGATCTGGCCTTCTTTTGTTTGAGCACCGATATGAGGGGTTAGGATGACATTTTCAATGGTAAACAAGGGGCTTTTTTTAGCTGGTTCTTTTTCATAGACATCAATGCCAGCAAATGCAATTTTGCCAGATATTAGTGCCTCAACAAGATCGTTTTCGACTATGATACCACCACGAGCACAGTTAATGATCGCTGCTCCATCTTTCATTTGTCTAATGAAGGAGGCATCGATAAGGTTGCAGGTAGTGTCAGTTTTGGGACAATTTACACTAATAATATCGGAGTCGGTTTTCACAACATCTATAGTAGTCATGGTAACACCATCAATAGAACAAGAGGAGATCAGTGGGTCGTATGCAATCACTTTCATACCAAGTGCAACAGCTCTTTTTGCTATTTCTTTACCGATATTTCCCAGGCCAATAATACCTAGGGTTTTTCCATACAATTCTAGACCTTTGAATCGTTTCTTTTCCCATAAATCTTTTTTTGTAGAAACGGTAGCATCCACTAAACCTCTCATCCCCGCTAACGCCATTCCGATGACTAACTCAGCGACAGATATGGAGGAGGCAAGTGGTGTGTTTTTAACGGCTATGTTTTTTTCTTTGGCAGTAGCTTTATCGATGTTGTCAGTGCCAACACCACCTCGTACAATCAATTCCAAGTTGCCCGGTTGATCCAAAGTATCTTTAGTGATTTTGGTTCTAGAACGTACTACAACAGCATTGTATTCACCAATCTCTTTTTTTAGATCTTCTGGGCTAATATCCGTCTTTTCAATAACTTCAAAGGTTCCAAACGATTTTAAAGCTTCAATACCTTCTTTGGCAACGGGGTCAGCAATGAGAATTCGCTTCATGATTTTCTCCTTTACTTGGATAAAGTACAGATGGCGGCGGTAATCCCTTTACCTTTTTCGAAAGAGTATCCAAGTTCTGCTAAGGTTCTTTCAATGGCAGCAAGACCCAAAATGACGTCGTTAGGACCTACATTTCCCATTGCAGAAATCCGGAAAATTTTTCCTTTTAGATCTCCTTGTCCGCCAGCAAAAGTAACTTGATATTTATCTCGTGCTAACTTTACAATTTTCCCGCCATCGACTCCATCAGGCACATTGACAGCAATACAGCAATCGCCGGTGTTTTCGTTGTAAAGAGTTAAGCCCAATGCTTTGACTCCTTCTCGGATAGCTTCTGACAGCTGATGATGTCGAGTGAAGATATTCTCAATACCTTCTTCTTTCATGATTCTCAGCGCAATATTCAATTGCACAATAATACTGATGGCAGGTGTCCATGGCGTTGTGTTTTTGGCATGGTTTTTGTAGGCTTTTTTTAGATCAAAATAGTATTTTGGAAGAGTAGAAACTTGCATTGCTTTTTGAGCTCTTTCATTCATGGTAATAAAGCCTAAACCAGGGGGTAGCATAAACCCTTTTTGAGAGCCGGATACCACAACATCGACACCCCATTTGTCTGTGTACAAGGGAGTAACACCCAAACCAGAAACAGCATCTACGACCAAAAGCGCTGGGGATGTACGTGTTATTTTTGCAATACTTTCAATATCAGTAACCCCACCACTAGACGTTTCGGATAGCGTTGTGAAAACAACTTTGGCATCAGGGTTGTCTATTAATGCTTTTTCAATTTCTTCGGGTTTTACCGTACGATGCCATGGAATACTAATTTCAACTACATCTAAATGGAACGCTTTGCATAATTCAACCCAGCGTTCACCAAACTTACCACCATTCACAGCGATGACTTTGTCCCCAGGCGAGCAGAGGTTGATGACAGAAGACTCCAAAGCACCTGTTCCTGATGATGTCAACATAATCACCGGATTTTCGGTTTGAAAGATGTATTTCAGATTTTCAGCAGCTTCTTCAAAGATTGCTTCAAATTGAGGGGTACGATGGTGCATGATCGGCAATGATGCAGATACTAATACTTCTTCAGGAACCTGTGTTGGTCCTGGAGTTAAAAGAACTGGTTTACGCATTTAAATCCTCCTGACATTTTTAATTAGAGCATACTGAAAAAAACGAAAAAAAAAAGCTACTAGAAATAGTAGCTTTTTTTTCATAAAAAATGGGAATAAAACTAAAGTATGCCCTGGGCTAACATCGCATCGGCTACTTTTATAAAACCAGCAATATTGGCACCTTTCAGTAGGTTGTTTCTGATGTTATATTCAACTGCTGTATCTGCTGCGCTGTGATAGATATTCTGCATGATTCGTTTTAGTTTTTCATCTACTTCTTCAAATGGCCATGAATATCGAAGGCTGTTTTGAGACATTTCAAGAGCAGAAGTTGCCACACCACCAGCATTGGCTGCCTTTGCAGGTCCAAATAAAACCTCGTTGTCAATAAAAATATCAATGGCTTCTGGGCTAGAGGGCATATTTGCACCTTCACCAACGGCGATTACACCATTGTTAACGAGTATTTGTGCAGCTTTCGCATCGATTTCATTTTGTGTAGCACAGGGAAGAGCGATGTCGCATTTAACAGACCATATGCCTTCCCAACCATCATGATATTCTGCTTTTGGATGGTGATCCACATATTCTTTGATGCGGCCTCGTTCAATTTCTTTAATCTGCTTTATGGTCTCAAGTTTTATACCATCTGGATCAAAAATATATCCGTTGGAATCGCTTAATGTTACAACTTTGGCACCTAATTCTTGTGCTTTTTCAGTGGCATAAATTGCTACATTGCCAGATCCAGAAATCGAGATAATTTTATCCTGAATGGAGATGCCTTTGTCCTTTAGCATTTCATCCATGAAATAGAGTAAGCCAAAGCCGGTAGCTTGTTTACGAACCAAGCTGCCACCATAATGTAAACCTTTACCGGTTAAAACACCAGCGGTAAACGAATTTGTAATCTTTTTATATGTACCATATAAATATCCAATTTCTCTACCACCAACACCAATATCTCCTGCAGGAGTATCAACAAATTGACCAATATGTCGATACAACTCCATCATGAAATTTTGACAAAAACGGTGCACTTCAAGGTCTGATTTACGTTTTGGATCAAAATCAGATCCTCCCTTACCACCACCAATAGGAAGTCCAGTTAGGGAGTTTTTAAAGATTTGTTCAAAACCTAGAAATTTGATGATTCCCAGATTTACAGATGGGTGAAAACGAAGTCCTCCTTTATAAGGACCAATGGCACTGTTGAATTGGACACGAAAACCTCGATTCACTTGGACTTGCCCGGAATCATCTACCCATGTAACCCGAAATTGAATCACTCTTTCCGGTTCGACAATTCTTTGTAAAATACCTGCTTCAATATACTCAGGGTGTTTTTCTACGACAGGTAATAAGGAATCCAGAACTTCAACAGCAGCTTGTAGAAATTCGGGTTCATTAGAACTTTTACTCATCAAATTGTCTTTTACTTGGTCAATGACATCTCTTGCGTGTAGCATAAAATCCTCCATACAGATTAATTTTAAAAACGCACATCTACGACTCTCTACATATCCCTTTCAAAAACACATAAAGAGTACTTTTCAGTGTAAAAAAGGGCTGCAGAATTGTCAATAAGATTTGATGAATTATTCGTAGAAATTCAAAAAAAACTTACGATTCAAAAAAACCAATGGCAATAGATTTGTCTTCATCCATCAAAATTGTTAAGCTGGAGTCAGGGATTTCGTGAGAAACCTGAATCACCCGAACTACATTTTCATATTTCTCTGCATCCGGTATAATTTTCTTCAGCATATTGGCATGATCAAAGAAATCTTCATGAAAAACTGTTTCTTGTTGGCCAATATAGATAGGCAGATATTGAATTTGTGCTTCAACTAAATCTTGGAAGAAGTGTGTTCCGAAGGAAAGTTCTGGAACATAATTTTGACGTATTTTTGCAATTTCAACAAGCAAAGAAGTGTTGTTGATATCGCTATATCCTACAGATACTCCAAGTTTTATGTCTCCCCTGCTACCCCATCTACCTGGACCCATCAAAATGAATTTTCTTCTTGGTAGAACTCGATTTAATTTTCCCACAATGTGTCCAATCTCAATCAAATCTTGGTATGTAGGAAGCTTGCTATATTCTTCGGGGTGTATGTATACGATGTAGTCAATACCAAAAATTTCACCGGAGGAAATGGTTTGATGGTTTGAAAAAAGGATTTGATCATCAGGGATGTTCTTTGGGATAGCAATTTCCTGGGAATATTTTTTATAACTTTGAGGACGGCATTGGAGAAGGTAAAGTTGATGAATATCTCCGTCGCAAGCGAATTCAATATCAACAGGAATTTGAAGCTGTTCTTGTAGAATGAAAAGAATATCACGGATTTGGTGAATAAAAGGACCATCTTTGAATAATCGATCGAAGGTGAGAATGGGAGTATCTTCGTGAATGTTAAACATGTTACCAGTAGGCGTAAACAGATTGCCATCTCGGTAAAGCGATATGATTTGATTGATGGAAGGATAATTGTATCCAATTTCACGAACTAGTTTCTCAAATGATATTGTCTCAAATTGCCCAGTTAACAGATTGATTACATCAATATTCCTTTGAGAGTATCGAAGTTTGTCATTCATATCCACATTGACTCGCAAATTCGGTTGCCCAGGGCTTATTAAGGCAGGATAGTCATTGTCGACTCGATCTACTGCACGAGTTCCTAATCCAGCTACAACGCGAGCAATTCCGTCTTCCTTTTTTATACGAGGGGACCAGCGAAATTCATTTTGACTAAATGCAACTCCTGCAAAAGCAGGAAAAAAATACTTTCCATTTTTTCTACCCACAACCTCTTGAATCAATACTGCCATTTCTTCGTTAAAGTCTAGTAGTCCCTTTTCTCTGCGGTATTCAATGGGATCCGGACCAAAAACACTGGCATAAACCTCTAATATTGCATCAATTAAAGATTCAAGACGCTCCTTTTTGATCCTTGGTTTGCGACAAACAAACTTTTGTATTTTCCTGCGAAGGATGCATTTGAGCTATCTTCGAGAAGACTTGAAGATCGTACGATTAACGGATTGTCTCCAAAATCGTCTAAAGCATAGTTTAGACTGGCAACAATTTCAGGAGGGATGGCAGAGTTTTTAAAAATTTGTTCCAAATAGGGATATTCCTGCTTGATTTCAATGGGCCTGCGGTATTTAATATTGGGAGCTTCTTCAAGAGCATTAAAATGAAGGAATTCAATAATGCCATCAGAGGTTAAATACCAAGTTTTTGGAATGGATAAATTACGAATAGAAACGTAATCCTTCTTCGCTTCCCGCAAAATATTTCGAGCTCGTAATAATCCAGCAGCTTTTCCTCCTAACTTTCCATTGCCTCTTCTTGGACCAATTGTGCGGGATAAAATATCAATGAAATCGGACACATGAAAATAATCTTTTGAGGTGTTGATGAAATGCAAATCTTCACTTAAAAAACGTCGGATAAACGCCACGCGAATACCAATGTTTTCTTCTTTCGAAAGAAATGACACTGAGTCCTTGATACTGGCAAATTTAAAAAGGGCATTGGTTATATCTGCTAAGGGAGCATCTCTTTTTTCGGCTGTCATGGTCAAAAACCTGGCTTTTTCATGTTTCAACCAAAGTTTAATCATTTGTGTGATGCGTTCAGAAGAAAGCTCTTCTTCAGCAATTTGAAACACTTTTTCAATCATTTGCTGCAATAGATCAGGCTCAATCCTGTGAATGGGTACATTGTCGTTTTTCACTTTTTTTTCAGCAAATGAATTGGAGTTTGCCTCCAATTCTTTCATCAACTCTTCGATGCGCTTAATATGGCACTTATATAAGTAGTGCATCATTTTTCGACCCAATCGGTTGATTAAAACTGGATCGGTGTATTTTAAAAGTTCAATAATGATTTTCCATTCTTGTTTTTCATCCATTTTTTACTCCTTCTGGCAGAGGTTTTGTTAGAACCCCAAGACTATGTTTACCATCAACCTTAATTTCAAATGAAGAGTAGGCTTGATACACCGTGATAAATTTCTTTTTCATGATGGGGGATTGTTTTTTGATCCAATCCCAATCTATAAACTGATTGGGTTTGTTTTGTCGGATGGTAAAATACCCAATATGCAATGAGGTAATATTATGGAAGAAATGAGAACCCTGGGAGGGATCAATATGCATTCCAGGAAGATCGTACTCTACAAAAGCTTTGATCTTGGATATATGATGCCATTGAACGGGTATTCCTAACCATGGATCTGATGAACCCCATCTTCCTGGCCCCATTAAAACATATTGCTGTTGAATTTCTGTAAAATACTTATTCACTTCATCAATTTCTTGCACGATTGTTCTTGTTTGTGAAAGGTCAAATGTAAGAGGATCAACCACCACTATGTGGGACAATGTTCCGATATGACCATTGCCAAGTGCATTATCGGTATAACAGAAGGCCTTGTCTGAACTGATTTCTGATGAATTGATTGTACAGGAATTTTCATATTTCATCATTGGTCGTACTTGCAAGAATCCAAAACGTATTGAATCCTCCGATGGAGGGATCTCAAATGCACACTCAATTTCAACGGGTGTAGCCATTGCATCTTCGCAAATCTTAAGTAGATTCTGGATGCAAGATTGAAAAGGTTTCTCCAAACTTTTCAGCAAGCGGTGAAATGTGATTATTTTTGGACCAGATCGATGAATTGTATCGTATATTCGATCTTCACCTGCTGCAAATGTTGATGCAATTCCTTCCAAAGAACCGTCCTGTAATCCAATGTGGATTGGATGTAGATCCATAAATTCATCTTCTTCGATTGTAAAAGAACGTGTATAGGGATTCATATTGATGGACCAGAATTTCTTTTGAGTAGTCTGAAGCGCAGATTCCGTGTTTGATAGTTGAGGGATTTTTTTCGGGTAGGCAGGAGAGAATTGAAGAGACGTTTCTCCGTCTACAATAGCTTTTCCTAATCCCATTGCCAGCTGCATGAAACCATCTTCTGGCCTGGCTTGATCAAAGGGGTAATAATTATAGGATCGAATGACACCAGATGCTTCGGGATAAAATCCAGATTTTTTTCGTGATCCAACTACCTTTTGGATGATAACTGCCATTTTCTCATCTTCTGGTATGTGGCTGGTGGATTCCATGTAGGTTCGGGCTTGTTTTGAAAACACCGAAGCATAGACGAGTTTGATAGCATTACATAGCTGACTGAAGCGTAGATCAAACGAAGATTCGTTATTCGGAATCATTTTTGTTGTATATATACCAGCAAAAGGATGATATAGTGAATCTTCAAGTAAACTAGAAGATCGAATCACTAAAGGAACCGTAAACTGCTTAGTAATAGTTCTAAGATCACCAATAATAGTAGCTGGGATATCAGACTGAAGGAATATTCTTGCAATTTGACGGTCCGAGAGATCGGATTTGTACATGTGCTCTAGATGATTGAGTCGAATGAAATCATCAAAAACATCGGTGCCAATAATGATGGATTGAGGAATGAACAATTGAAACTCAGCACTGTTTTGTATTGATTTTTCTTCAGTGAGAAGACGATTAAAAAAAGATAAACCCCTTGCTTTTCCTCCAATTGAACCTTCTCCGATTTTTCCAATAGTCCATTCCTCTAAAGGAAATCTTCGTGAATACGGTACAATAGAACCTTTTGTTTCTTGGTAAATTTCCTTTTGAATTGCCACCTTTAAAGTAGAAATAACTTTCTCAAATGTAGGGGAATTTTTTTCTACGTCTTTTGCAATTTCAGCAAGTGAATATTCGCAATGTACATGGAACCATCTGGAAAGATTACCACTGTGCACTAACTTCATGAAAGATTCTTCATTTAAAGAATCAATAACTTCCAAAAATGATTGTACGGAGGGTATTTTTGTTTTTATTTTTCCATCTGGATCGGTAAGTTGTAAATCTCCAAATCCAAAATATGAAGTAAGGGTGTTTTTAATGTCAGTTAAAAGAGTTTTTGAATTTTTATTAATACATACAACCGGGTGCTCATGGATAATAGATGCTAGACAGACAGTACTGGACTGGAGTACAATGGGAAGGGCTGGATCATATTCCCAAATTTTTTTTGCCAAACTCAATCCACTAGTGTCAGACTGGCCATCTTCCATAGGGTACTGCATGTCAGTGATCACACCAATGATTTGGTGATGATATTGATTCAGAATCTGGAGTGCTTGTTCGTATGTCTTTGCATGGAGAACCTTAGTGCGTGTCTTTTGTTGAAATATTTTTCGACAGTAAGAAGTGTGCTCCTGCACGAGTTTTTTCACTTCGAGCCAAAGAGTTTTGTACAGAATGTTTAGATACGAGGAATAATATTGAATATTGTCCTCAACAAAAAGAATAATGGGTATGGGAATGATTTGAGAATCATGAAAGACATTTTGTTTGTCTTCTACAAGCTCCAATATACTTGCAATAATTCTACTTTCACCATTCCACAGAAAAATATCTATAGCAATATTCGGATATTTTTCTTCAAAATCATCTAGTCCCATATGATTGTACATTAAGAGTACAACGGGAAGAGAAGGATATTTACTTTGCACTTTTTGAACGAAAGCATTGATGGATGCATCCATTTTTCGAACACATTGAATCAGAATATCAACCTTGCATTGTTTTAACTTATCCAATGTCATGTTCTCGTCATATGCTTTGATAAACTGGGGTGTATAACCCAGTTCACGTTCTTTATACAGAGAAGCAATATGATCTTCCATAGATCCATCTTCTTCTAATAGGTATGCATCATAGCGACTTGCAAATAATAGGACTTGTCGTACCTGGTACAGATTAAGATCCTCTGTGCTAATTGGCATTGTCTTTTTGCAAACCAGCGATTTTCTGTTGAACGCTCATTGGTAACATCCTTTTCATAGTTAAGTTATGTGAGAATACTGCCATTGTATCGAAAACAAAGGGATAAGAAAAGAATTTTGAAAAAAAGAAAAATGTGACTACTGTTTGTAACTAATTTGTCATAAAAAAAAAGGGGGAGGGGAATCCCTCCCCCTTTAAAAAAATGAAATGAATGAGTCCTATACCCACCCACGAATCTTGCACGCATCAGCAACACGCTGAATAGCAATCATGTATGCTGCATCACGCATGTACACATTGCGGGATCTTGCCAAAGCAGATACTTTCAAATAGGCATCGGTCATTTTTGCATCCAATTTGGACAGAGTTTCTTCTTTGGACCAGAAATAGTTCATATTGCATTGTACTTGTTCAAAATAACTACAAGTTACTCCACCTGCATTGGCGAGAAAATCTGGAATCATGAAAATCCCTTTTTCTTGAATAATGACATCTGCTTCTGGAGTTGTAGGTCCGTTGGCTCCTTCTGCAATAACTTTTACTTTGTCGGAAATCTTAGTGACTGTATCTTTGGTGATTTGATTTTCCAAAGCTGCAGGGACAAGAATGTCTACATCTTGTTCAATCCAAGCATCTCCATCCATTACTTCGTAACCAAGTTGTCTTGCTTTGCCTTTATCTATGCCACCAAAACGATCAGTGATTGATAACAATTCGTCACAATTAATACCGGATTTGCGAACAAATGTATAGGATTTTTGATCATTTTGATCCCAACAAGAAACACAAATAGCCTTTCCACCGTATTCTTGATACAGTCGTACTGCATATTGGGCAACATTGCCGTATCCTTGAAATGCTGCTGTGGTTTTTTGAACGTCAATTCCAAGTTCACGAAGGGCTTCGCGAAGTGTATAAATAACTCCATAACCAGTTGCTTCTGTTCGGCCTAATGAACCACCCATACCTACGGGTTTACCAGTAATCATACCTGGGTATTTTCCATGATGAATGGTTTCGTATTCATCCATCATCCATAACATATGCTGAGCACTTGTCATTACGTCTGGTGCGGGTACATCTTGGACGGGCCCAATATTGTATGCCAATTGTCGGATCCAACCACGGCAAATTCCTTCTTGTTCGCGTTCAGATAATTGGTGAGGGTCGCAAATGACACCTCCCTTACCGCCTCCAAGTGGAATGTCAACTACAGCACACTTCCAGGTCATCCAGGTGGCTAAAGCTCTTACGGTATCAATGGTTTCTTGTGGATGGAATCGAATGCCGCCTTTTGAAGGGCCGAGGGCGTCATTATGTTGCACCCGGAATCCTTTGAAGATTTTGGTGTGCCCGTCATCCATTTTGACGGGGATAGTAAAATGATATTCACGTCGAGGATTTCGGAGAAAATCTCTGGCGCCTTCTTCAATTTCAAGTGTATCTACGATTCTGTCAAATTGTTCTTGAGCCATTTTAAATGGGTTGTACCCTTCTTTTGCCATGGTGATCCTCCTACTTTTTGGATGCGTGGGGTGCGATGTTAGAAGGTATATTTATAGCTGGGTTATAAAAATATCTATTTAAGTTGTACACTTTGGCCAT
>CAZOYI010000307.1:0-2598 GCA_964583965.1 uncultured Caldisericota bacterium | reverse complement strand
AAAAGAAGAGAATTCCTTTTCAGCAGTTATTAAACCTTTTTTGTCAGGAAGAGTTCATAAGAAGATTGGCACAGAGCAACTATTCAGATCGATTAATTCTTAAAGGGGGATTCCTCTTGTACTTGATTAGTGGTTTTACAACAAGACCAACAGTGGATGCTGATTATTTGCTGAAAAATCACTCTAATGAGATAAGCTTAGTTGAGAGAATGGTCACATTGATATTAGACGAAAAGACAGCCAATGATTTTACGACTATAGCTATTCGAAACATTGAAGTAATCAGTGAGATAAAAGAATATCATGGTATAAGAGTGAATCTGGCAGGTCATATAAGTAATACGATAACACCCTTTAGCGTCGATATTGGAGTAGGTGATACCATTATTCCGTCTGCAATAAAAAGGACACTTCCAGCAATTCTTGAAGATTTCACCCAACCGACAATATTAACATATTCTTTAGAATCAACTGTATCTGAGAAATTTGATGCGATTATACGTTTTATGGAGTTTACAGGACGTATGAAGGATTTCTATGATATCTACTACCTGGCTGCTTCTTTTGAATTCGAAGGGAGAAAGCTTCAAGAGGCAATCCATGAAACACTTTCCCAAAGAGGAACACCGTATAAATCAGATTCAGTTGTAGTGATTCAAAGATTGATTAATAATGATGAAATAATCAATCGGTGGGTAAATTTCTGTAATAAAATCTTGAAGTATGAATTATCCTTAAAAAATGTCGTTGAATTGATTATCAAATTAATTGATCCACCTTTTCAGGCGATGATTAATGAAGGTGAGTTTTTCAAGAGATGGAATCCATATGAAAAGCATTATGAATAAATACAAAAAAGTAAGTCAAAATAATCATACCTAAACTCTACCTTGTAAACGTGGTTGAAGAAGGGTTTTCAATCTACACGAGTTTAAACCTGGGGTATCGGGTTGAATGCCAGCTTAAAAATCAAATGATGACTTATATCATCCAGACGGGAACAATGAAGTTTTCAGAATTGATTGCTGACAACTCGGGATGCATACAAAGAATTGCGCCTTTTCCTCTTGGTACAGTGCCTTTATCTAAAATCTGAAAAGTGCTGACCAATTCACTCCCTGGGTTGACAGAACGCTTGATTTCTAAGGGATGAAGTTCTCCATTGCTTTCCATGACCATATCGATTTCATTGTTGTCTTTATCACGATAATACCATAGAAGACAATCCTTTCCGCTGTTTTGATATGTCTTCATAATTTCTGCAACAACGTAATTTTCCAGTATTGCTCCATTGATTGCTCCTGCGGAAACAATCTCCGGTGAAGTATACTGGGTAAGATATGCCACGAGACCAGTGTCAAGGAAATACAATTTTGGCTTTTTAACCGTGTGCTTCAACAGATTGTTGGAATAGGGATATAGGTAAAAAATGACGTTGGATTTTTCCAGCACCGTAAGCCAGCGTTTTGCGGTATCATCCGACATGCCAATATCCTTTGCAATATCATGGACATTCAGCATTTGCCCGATTCGGCAAGCGGCAGCACGAATAAAGTCTTGAAACTGGAGTTTATCGAAACGGGCAATCAGATCGCTGACATCTCGGTCAATATAGGTTTGGAGGTAGCGGCTGTAAAAGATATTCCGATCTGTGTACTTTCCGCTGACTAAACCTGGCATGGAACCTTTCCAAATTCGCTGGTATATTTCTGTCATGTCAGCTGGAGTGTTAATTTGCTTTCTGGTTTTTAATGAATCAAGTTCTACAACAAACGGTTGATTTTTTTCTGCACCGTGGATTTCGTGCTGCGATAGGGATGGAAGTTGCAAAATAGCCACGCGTCCGGCTAGGGACTCTTGCGAAAGTTCCATGAGAGTAAAGGCTTGAGAACTAGACAGCCAGAAGTCACCTGCCGACGCTCCGCTGTCGATTGCGATTTTAATGTAAGAAAACAACTGGGGTGCATATTGTACTTCATCGATAAATATGGGAAGAGTATGCATTTGCAGAAACATGGCAGGATCATTTTTAGCAAGGCGGCGTTCATCTAAGTCATCCAGCGTTACATATTCACGATTGGTATCCATAAGCTTCTTTAGCACTGTGGTTTTGCCAACCTGCCTTGGGCCGGTAATCAGGATGCAGGCGTATTCCTTGGTGAGTTTGGTAATCATGTCTTCTATATCACGCTTGATGTAATTCACTACAGGTCCTCCTTCTGGCTAAAATACGATTTAATCTTATTATAGACTGAAGGAGCAAAAATATCAACTGCGAGTGGCTAGTAACTCAACTGGTATTGTTATTCTGAAGAAGAGAGTCGTTATACCGGAACACTGGAGCTATTTGAGTGGAATACACATCTGTTTTCTCTCCAATTCTCCCTTAACTCTCCAACTCTCCCCAACTCTCCAATTCACTGATGAAAAGTAGAGGAAAACCAAGCATTTTGTGCAACGAATTAAAAAACTTTACATTATTCAATACTTTTGCTATTATATGCACTAGAATACCCGCACTGAAAACGCAATGCGGACAATGAGGTGCAATTATCATTGATAAGAGTAGAGTTGTAGAAGAATTTAATAAGCACGGCG
>CAZOYI010000306.1:0-5142 GCA_964583965.1 uncultured Caldisericota bacterium | reverse complement strand
TTGATCTAATTTAACAAGACAAAAATAGAAAAGCCGCGGTAGCACCGCGGCTTTTTTTTATGCTCTTGTGAAAGGAGGGTTGCCGATGCAAAACAATCGGATAACTATTATGTAGTTTCTTTATCAATATTTCAGAGAAATTGCTCAGAAAGGAGGATCAAAGATGTTTAAAATGAGACAAATCAAAGTATTTAGCTGGAAATCGTGGATGAACTTGAATGTAGACCTAAGTTTCATTTACTCCATCTACATGTAGTAGCGATGAATGTAGGAGAAAACACTATGACATATGCATTAGAAGCAAATTTGGTCTGTAAGGACTTTCTGCGTAAAAACAAACCGCCTGTAAAGGCACTAAAAGATGTTAATTTGCGTATCCCTCAAAATACGGTTTATGGCCTTTTAGGCCCTAACGGTTCGGGTAAATCTACCTTTATCCGAATTGCCTCTACCTTGTTGATACAAGATTCTGGCGAGTTGCGTGTTTTAGGTAAAGATGTAAAAACTCACTCAAATGAAGTGAAATGGTTAATCAATCGAGTTTCGGTTGAAGCTAGTTTTTTTAGAAATCTGTCAGCTTTTGAAAATTTATTGTTTTCTGCAGGTCTCTATGGTGTACCTAGAAAAAAAGCAATTGAAAGAATATTGGAAATCTCGGATCGAGTTGGTCTTGACCGAAAGAGGTTAAATGAGCGAATAAGAGACTATTCTAGAGGGATGCAACAAAAAGTTGCCATCGCAAGAGCTCTTATTACGAAACCTCCGGTTCTCTTGTTGGATGAGCCAACAACTGGATTGGATCCTAGAGCCAAACTTGAAGTACAAGAATTGATCCGTGTTATGCGAGAAAATATGGATGTAACCATTGTTTTAACAACGCATGACATGGCTGAAGCTGAAAAATTATGTGATAAAGTAGCCATCATACACAATGGAAAAGTTGTTGTAGATGGATATCCTGAGTATCTGATGCAGCAGTTACCAGAATCAAAAAAGAAGTCTACTTTTGAGGATGTATTCCTACATTTTACTGGAGTAGACTTTACTGAAGCAGAAATCGAGGTTTCAGCATGAAGACACAGTTTATGCATGAGATTCGTGCTGGAATCTCTTTTGTGAATCGGAATTTTAATCTCACAAAACGCTATTGGAAGTGGGAAGTAGTTTTTTTAATCTGGACAATTGCAAATGCCGTCAGTATTGGATTTATTGGACAGTGGGCAGGTAGTCTCTCCGGGACCGATATTAACACTGATTACATTACGATGTACATGCTCCTGGGTTCTGTTCTATGGGGGTACTTATCGGTCGTCTTTGAAGTTGTTTCCGAGACTGTATCATGGGAACGATGGGAAGATACTATTGAGTACACTTTTATGGCACCCGTGAAGAGAATTACTCATCTTCTGAGTGTTTGTGGTTATGCGGCATTGTACGCGTTACTTCGAACCGTTTTCATTCTGCTTGTACTCACTTTGTTTTTTAATATCCGTTTGACTGGAGCAAATTATGGAGCTGCACTCCTGTTCTTGGTTATCGCCAGCTTTTCTTTTATGGGATTGGGAATTTGTGCAGCTGTTCTGCCTTTAATTTCACCCGAAAAAGGGGCACAGATGGTGGGGATATTTAGCTCAATTTTGTTGATGTTTTCTGGGGTGTATTACGATATTAGTATTTTGCCTTCTTGGATGCAGTTCGTTGCAAAAGGTTCTCCGGCAACATACGCATTACTGGGGATTCGTAATACAATTCTGGATGGAGCTACCTTCATGTCTCAATTGCAAAATGTTTGGCCATTGATCGTGATGAGTTTCATCTTCATTCCTGTTGGAGTGTTGTTGTTTACAAAAGCGGAACAATGGGCAAAAAAGACTGGTAAATTGAAACGAAGTGGGTAGAAGAAGATTTTTGTATTCGTCGTGCACATTTTCAAAATGTGCACGACGAACAATTATTCTAGTCGAAGGTGAAAAGACAAAGAGGATACATCGTAGGTTAAACTAGAACCAATGGAGATGAAATCTGGTTTCAGTTTTGCATAGGATTCAATATTGTCCTCTTGAATATTCCCTGAAATCTCAATGAGTGCTTTACCTCGTAGGAAGTACATTGCTTCCTCAGCTTCTTGAACAGAATAGTTGTCAAGCATGATGATATCTGGATTAAAACGTAAGGAAGCAAGTGCTTCTTTTAAATCTTTTGTTTCCACTTCGATTTTCAACATTGGGTTGCGATTTGTTTTTGTGACATGTTCAAGTGCACATTCAATTCCACCAAGAGCCTTGATATGATTGTTTTTCAGCATAATCATATCGGATAAACAATTGCGATGATTAAAACCACCCCCACATTGGACAGCATATTTTACCATCGAGCGATACCCAGGAAGAATTTTTCGGGTATCTAACAAGGAAACATGATAAGGTTCGGTGAATTGGGTAAATTGTTTTGTTTTTGTGGTGATTCCGGATAGGTATGCCATTAGGTTTAAAACAATACGTTCAGTTTGAAGGATGGCTTGCGTGTGACCCTCAATGTGTGCAATGATATCTCCGTTTTGTATGGGATCACCATCCGAAAAATGACATTTTATCTCTATGGTTGGATCAAGATATTGAAAGAAAGGTTGAAGTAAAAATTCTCCGCAGAAGAATCCGTTTTCTTGTCCCCGAATAAAGCCTTTGGATATGTGGTCGGGCGAAATAAATGCAGTAGAAGGATCTCCGTAGGGTTGATCTTCTTCCAAAAAAGAAGCTATTGTTTGGTTACGAAGAATTGGTTTCATAATGACTCCTCTTTGTAATGAATATTGTGAACAGATGGGTAAAAGGATTGGGGAGATTTCTGAAGTAAAAAGGAATGTGTATACATGGGATTTTCTTCTGGATAGTCTGTTCTATAATGTGCTCCTCGTGATTCTTTGCGAAGTAGAGTGCTTTGTGCAATTAGATACGATAATTGACAGGCTTCAAGATTACTATTTTGTACTATAGAATGCCAGTATAATTCAGCAAAGAAAGGTTTTAAAAGGGCAAGGTATTTCGATATATCTTTTTCGTTTCTCATAATTCCCAATACGTCCCAATTCATCTGCTGAATTTCAGTTTGAGAAAAAGGAATTGGAGGAATGTCCTGCGAGGGTAGACTCTTTATATTCCTAGAAAAACGTACAAGCGGTTGGTTGTTGACCGTTTCTGCTGTTCTTTTGCCAAACACCAGAGAATCAATCAATGAATTGGATGCGAGTCTATTTGCTCCATGTGTACCGTTACAACTACATTCACCAATTGCATAGATTCCAGGTATGTTGGTTTTCCCGTACAAGTCGACATATATGCCGCCCATTGAATAATGAGCACCGGGAAAAACAGGTACGAGTTCTTGTGCTATATCAATTCCACGTAGGAGGCAGTTCTCGTATACTTCTGGAAACAAGCGAAGAATTTTTTCTTTTCCCAAGGGTTTTAGATCTAAATAAAAATCTTGAGAATGGCATTGAAGAGATTCTTTCCACATTGATTGACTGACAATATCACGAGAGGCTAGCTCTCCATTGGGATGATACCGATTCATGAATCTCTTATGATAGGGATTAAGAAGGATTGCACCCTCACCCCGTATTGCTTCTGACATTAATAATGCTTCAAATCCTTCTGCAATGAAAACAGTAGGATGAAATTGTACAAATTCCAAATCAGTAAGACCAATGCCTGCCCTATATGCCTTGGTGAGGACATTTCCAAAAAAGCTTTTATCACTAGTATTACGCTTATATATTCCCGAGTATCCACCAGATGCGATAACGAGGGAATGACATTGGAGAATTTGATTTGTTGATGATCCTGTCTGGATTACAATGCCCTGCAAGCAACCTTCTTCTACCAGAATGTTTACCAATTCAGTGTGTTCCAAAAAATAGATATTCTGCATAGAGCGCACTTTCCCATACAGGAAATTGAAGATGGCTACTCCCATTCTGTCGCCTTGAGAATGGAGAACTCTTCGGTGGCTGTGACATCCTTCTAATCCCATATTGTAAGAACCAGAGGGTGAATCCTTATCAAAAATGAAACCATTTTTCTCAAGTTCATAAATGCGTTCAATTACTTCTCTTGTGAGTACTTCAACAGCTTTTTCACTGTTTAAATACCCTCCTGCTTTTAAAGTATCTTCCAGATGCGAAGAGGGCGAATCTGGAGTATATAATGCAGCAGCCATTCCCCCTTTTGCTTTACGAGTGTTGCAGTTTGTTACCAATTCTTTTGAAATAAGTAAAACTTTTTTTGTTGGATCAATATGGAATGCTGTATAAAGACCTGATATTCCAGTTCCAATAATAATGACATCATAAAAAGAAGAGGATGGAGTATTCATTTTTTTGTGATGTCCAGCATATTTTGAATTGCTTCTAATGCTGCAGAAGCAATATAGGGATCTATTTCAATCTGCAGAGTATGGTATCGCAAAGAATCAAGTATTTTTTGCAAAGAAATTTTCTTCATGTCTTTGCATTGGATGGATTTTGTCGCTAGAACGAACAGACGATCTGGATAGAGTTTTGACAATCGGTGAATCATCCCATCATCGGTAGCAACAAGGTATGTTCTATGCTGTGTTTTTCCAACATACTGTATCATTCCCCCTGTACCACCAACGTATGTACTCATATCACGTACAGCTTTGTTTGCTTCGGGATGAGTGATGAGTGCTGCATCTGGGTATTGTTTCCATGTTTGTAAGATTTCTTCTGGATCCAATAAGAAATGAATTGGGCAACAACCAGGATACAAGATGATTTTTTTTCTTGATTTTTCTTGTATCCATGAACCTAATCCTTGATCTGGAATGAAAATGATGGTGTCTTCGATTATGGAGTCTACTACTTTCAGGGCGTTAGCGGAAGTGCAACAATAATCACTATTTGCTTTGGTTTCAACAGAAGAATTAACATAGCACACCACGGCTGCTTGAGGATATTGCGCCTTGAGAATTTCAAGATCCTTTACTTTAATAGATTCTGCTAAATCACAGAGGGCATATTGTTCTGGGAGTAATATAGTTTTGTCAGGGGAGAGAATTTTGGCAGTTTCTGCCATAAAAGAAACGCCACAAAAAACAATAACTGGATTGGGCAATTCAGTA
>CAZOYI010000305.1:0-4676 GCA_964583965.1 uncultured Caldisericota bacterium | reverse complement strand
TTGTGATCTTACCATAATCTGGAATATTTAGCAATGTCAAAAGGTTGTGATACTATTTAGGTATAGATCGCTTTTGAATAATATCCACAAAACTTTTTAACACCGTCTCTTGCACCTGACTTTCTATTTTGAACGCTACACCAACACCATCGGTGCTAACACGAACAATTTCGCCATTGATTTTAAAAGGTTTCTGATTATCCGGGGACATAAAGGTCATCAAAATCGGTTGGCCAACTAAAAAATTTTGAGAAGTTTTGATGAATACACCGCTTGCACTTATATCTTGGATGAAATCCCGATAATACCGATCCCCCACAGTGTAATCTGCTATGGTTAGGAAATCTTTTCGATCATATTGCCTTCGTTGTTTGGTTTGACGGGCCTCCAAATCTTTCAAAAGTTGCCGCATTTCGTTCTCGGACATACTGTCGATTATTCCGAATAGGAAAGCACGCACTTCATTTATGCCCAGTTGATTATCGTTATTTTCCATCGAAAAGTTCCTTTGGATTCAGTTAGCCGTTTTAGATTTTCATATTTTCCAGATCAATCTCCTCATCTGTTACCACAAGATCGTCAATCAACCACCTATTGTTTTCAAGAATCAAATAATAAATCTCCTTCTGATCCGCCTCCCCAGCCACAGTTTTTATTTTCGCCTGAACAGCGACCAATGCATTTTTATCCTTTATTTTTGAATCCAAAACCCTGATTTCAAGTTTTTCATATTCCATTTGCTTCAATGCTTTCCAGGTTTCCGCAACCCATACAGACATTGGCTTATCATCTCGGAATTTAGGGGTTGTATAAGGCCCTATTTCATCCATTTGGGGATTGCCATAGGTTTCAAAAAACAGGTTAACAACTTCAATGGGATTTTTAGAGGGATTATCAGAATTGTTACTGCCGCTGATGATACTACAGCCATTAGCAGAAAGGATGAGCAATAATACGAGGAGTAATGCAGTTCCGGATGTTTTCATGGTTTTTTTCATAACCACTTTCAGGGCTTATTTGGTATTTATCACCGCATAGAAAAATTTAGCATTTAGATTTACATAACTTTACGTCTCGATCAATAGGTTCGCCATGTTTACCTGACCTGAAATTCTTGTTTAACCATCTAATAAAACTTTTTACGATATGAGGATCATGATCGCACTTACATCCTTGTTTTTTCCATATTAGCGAATGAAATTCTATAGGGAGTTCAGAAGCATTATTACCGAAATAATAGAAATGTTTTGACACATAAGCATAAGGATTTTTTAAATCTTTTTCAATATCTTCCTCATCTTTGTGAAACAAAGACGGATGACGTTTCCAATTACCAGCAGAATCTTTGAAATACATGTTGTCACCACATCGCTGACGCCAAGTTCCCTCAACAACTGGCTTCTTTTTATCGAATCGTGGATCTTTGAAATAATCGTCGAACATCAACCTCTCTGAAACTTCCATTGCATAAACAAGTTTATGGCCTCTATCCGCTGTTGTTGTTCCTAAAAACCAATCCCCTGGTTCAGAACGTATACCCATGTGGTTTGGTGTGCATATCGCAAGGGTACAATAACCCCAGAAAGGATTGGGAGCCAGACCTTTGTCGTTTTTAACCACGTAAGAGCATAATCTCATCTAATCTATCCGGGTGTGAATTTTTCCAACGTAAAGAGGGATATGCGAAGGAACAAATTCTCCTCCGTTGATAACAATCGGGCCGAATAATTCTCCATCTTCTAATTTCAGTTGAGGCATTTTGGACAGCAGCCGAATGAAATTGTTAAAGTCTTTTTCATTCTGATCGACTTTTTTCACATCCAATTTGTTTGACAGGAATACGTGAACTACGAAAACCGCAAGTTGAGCTTTTATTGATTCTGCATCAATAAGCGTCCCGGCGGTCCATGTTAAAAGTTGATACCGAAGGTTAGACATTTCTGGCAATTCCTTTTGATTTTTACCAAACAGAGATCTGCATAGAATGTCAACCCTCTGCAGAATCTTTGAGCGTGGATTTGTTACACGGTCAAGCTTTTCCTGAATAGTCAGATCAAATGGCTCATCAGCTTTCGCCTCAATGTTAATGGAAATAGGATTATTTCCAACTCGGCCATAAATGGCTAAATCACAATTCCTTTGTTCACCTTTAAAATTGTCCAAGGCAACAACATGCTCCGGAATGCCTTCGTCGATTACTATGTCTTTTGTATCGTCATGGCTTTTCAGTAATTCAACAAGTTCATAGGGGATCTTGGGCTGGCCTGGCGAAGGGAACCATGCACTTGCAAGTTCCTTGGCACTTCTGCCATCTTTCCATTGTGAAATACCTTTTTTAGGCGAGGCGAGGCGGAACTAGTCATTGACGGAATGAATTTTTAAACCATCTTTATGTAAACGAAACTCACTCATTCGGAATCCTCCGGTACACTGACATATTTTTCAAGCGTTTCGCTCCAACACACCGGAAAAACTTTGGTTGGATGATACCAGGAATTTTTACAAAAGGATTCGAACGTTGTGATCCGGGCTTCTTCAACATTCATAACGGCTTCAACATTTCCGTAGATCGTTTTTATTTTATCGCCGATTTGCATGCAATGATCTCCTATGTTGGGATTGGATTGAGTAGTGAGGCATTAATAAACGATAATTATATTTTCAGACTATCAATTTGTCATTAAAAGTAAATAGGTTCTAGTTATGCTGTTCAAAGAAAAGAAGGAATGAATAATGAAAAAATAATTACAAAGGAACATATAAGGTAATTTGTCATCACAGGGACCCTAATTTTGATAAAAATAATAAATCGACAATTAAAACTTATTTTCGATAGTTTTTTTTACACTCAATAGATCAACAATTTTCTTTAATTTGAAATGATTTCTTACAATAAAACACTAATGGAAGATGTTGATGAAAGATGTATTGTTTACAGTAGGATATTTATCATTGTTAACCTGTAACATGAACATATTGGTTGGTTTAATTTGTCGAGCAGGGGAGATTGTAGCGGTTCTTTCCGGGCACATAAGACACACACACCTCAAAAAAATAAAAATAAGAAAATGAACTAACAATTTTTCGTCGGGGTAAAATTTTGAGTAGTGTAGGGTGTTCTCTAAGATTAAAAATACAACACGCTTGATGTTGTAAATTAAAAAGGCACAGATCTTGGTCTGTGCCTAAATTGTGCCCAAATTGTGCCCGTCAAGGTCAAAGTTAATAAAACGTTATCAAACGAAACCAAAAATAAAAATAAAAATGCTTTTGATTCAACATGTTAGAAATACAAGAAAAATAAGCGCTTTTAGTTTTGGTCTTCTAATCGATAGGTGACTTCAAACGAGGAATGAATAGGGGGTTTCAATGACACCACAAAGAGAAGCAATGATTTGGGGAGCGGTCGCCGGTTTGGTGACTGTGGTGGCAGAGACATTGTTTATTGATCCAACATCACTTTTTAAGGATTTCGACACGATTGCTTTTCTTGGATATTGCGTAAAAGGTTTAATTCTAATGGGTCTTGGAGCAATCATGGTGCGAGTCAATCAGGAAGTAAACATTCAAAAAGCTTTTCAACTCGGACTAATTGCGCCAGTGTTAATTATTGGAATGCAGTCTGGTGCAAGTTTGGATGACGCGCATAAACAACTTTCTGCAGCAAGACAGCAACTTCAGGAACTACAAGTGAAGGGTTCTACAGCTGGATCTACTTCGCCTACATCCACCGTATCAAAAGACAAATATTTAGCCTTGATCAATGCCGCTCATGCTGAAGGTCCCATTCCAAAAGGAGAGCATAGAAACGTAAGTATATTAAAAAGGTTTTGGTATGGCCTAACAGGTAGTTTAGACCAGGGTTGGTTTGTAATTGCTGGATCACATAAAGACCGGACAGATGCCGAAAAACAAGCATCAATGTTAAGAAATAAGGATTGGAATGTTAAAATAGGTGAGGCGTATGCTTGGGGAGGCTATTATTCCGTGTTATTGGGTTCCTATTTGTCGAAAGAAAAAGCGATGGAAATTCGAGATTTAGCTATCAAAGATGGGCTGCCGAAGGATACGTATGTTTGGAGACGTTAATTGATTCCTAATCTCCATTCACTCAGATGTTCATGGTTGGGTGGCTGTAGTTTAAAGAGCTTTTGGTGGTGAAGGTACGTTACAAAGTCATCTTTGCCTGAACACTGTTAATTTTAGGGGTTACAGATATCTCCAAGATATGGGAATAAGCTGATCCTTTGATCATTTCCACAGATCGCAACCTCAACAAAGCCTGACATCAGAGATTACAATACGCAACAAACACTTTTTTTGAATCTAATCATTGTCAATTCCCATTCCTCAAAGCCACTCTCCGTTGGAAAACGTCAAAAACCGGAAAACCTTCTAATCTCAAGAATCTCCCCATTCAATTCACAACTGACCTCATCCCGGATGTCTGCAAGTTTTTTATCGATCGGCGCATCTGTAAATAAAACGCTCTTATGGCCGATGAATCGTTTCTTGCATCTGAAATTATAAAACGGTAAATGAAATTTCATCATCCCGGCCGGAAAAGAAATCGAAGATCTTGACAGGTGAACTTTCAAAGGGTTTTTTTCGACTTTTGTGACATAAAAATATAAAACACTTCCCTTATAATATAAGGATAATTCCCCCGGCACCCA
>CAZOYI010000304.1:0-3629 GCA_964583965.1 uncultured Caldisericota bacterium | reverse complement strand
TATATGATAATCTTGTCAATGCCCATCATAACGCAATTCAAAGAGAAACAAGAAGAGGTAAAAACTATTTCGCAAAAAGAATGGAAGCGATTGATTTGATTGGACTACCAGAAGTCAAAAGCTACCGAAGAAAAAAAATGATTCGTGAAGAAAACAACTGGTGGGATGCACTATCCAATGCTCAACAATGCATTCCCAGTTGGCATTTAATAGCTGCCTTCCGCATACAAGGAAAAATTCATGAATAGTCTAGATCAAAAGATTTTATCCCTTTACCCAGAAAAACCAAAACCTGGTAGTTTTACCATTACCTTTGATCCCGATAATCTTACTTTAAATGAAACACTTCATCTAAAGCTTTCTTCAAGAGGATACAGTTTGTATCATTTCACCAATACTTTTGACTATCGCTTTTGGTTTGAAACAAAATATAGAGATGGTTTCGAGTGTTTTCAGAGTCCTCCTCTTATGATTCTTTTTCACGAGAGCAAATGGAACAGTCAAACCATCCCTTATGACATTTTACAAGATGCGAATCATAGAACATCTTTTTCTTGCATAACGGGCAATACCATTATATCTTTGGATTTAGGAACCATTTTCCCAATGCTCCACTACCCTGTATTAGAAAAAATTCCGTATTCAACTCTATCGAATCTTTATCCACACACAACAAATCTTCCGAAAACACTCTCGGAAAATGAAACCAAAGAATTCATTCTTCAAACTTTGTATTCAATGGAAATCTCTTCCATTGACAATGAGATAAACTTTCTGGTTTTCCTTCTCAAGGAATTACTTCAAGAATTACAGATCCCTGCTATTTTACAAGATCATATGGTTGAAAAACTTCAATCAAAAGCATCTTTAACACATTGGCCAGTAAAAGAATTATGCACAAATAGAAATTTTCTCCTTACGTTTCTCCAGGAACAGTGGGGATTATTTCTTAAACCATATCAGAAAAACACCTGTTCTGAAAAAAATTCTATATATCAGGATACATATGAACTTAGTCCACTCCCATTTGATGACCCTAAAGTAAAAGTCTACATGGATACTTTGTTTTTTGAGAATAAACTTGAAAAAGCTCCAGGTCTCTATCATATCCCTGAAAAAGATAAATGGGTTCATATCGGAATACAAAGCAATACAGAAGAGGAGCAGCTCTATATTCTTTTAGATTCTTCGAAAGAAATATCCTCAAAAATCCCATCCGTAGAGGCACCTTCTGAGAAGTGGCTTGCTTTTGCTAATCAATGGTCTGAATGGCTATCTACTTTCTATAGTCTTATCTCTCGACCAGAAAACTCTTTATACACCCAGCTAGATACATTTTATAAAACGATGACAAATGATATTGACATTCAATTTCAGTCATGGCTTTCCCTTCAATACAGCCAGTTACTCACTATTCCGCCTGTTTTCCCCAAGATTGTTCACCAGATCCCACGGTATTTATCCAGAGAAATAAAGTATTCAAGTGATACCAACAAGGTTGCTCTTGTTGTAATTGACGGGTTGTCTCTCCCGCAATGGAAAATGATCCAGAGATTCCTGGGAAAGACAAATGCATATCAGTTTGATTCAAATGCTTGTTATGCAATGATCCCAACACTCACTTCATTGTCTAGACAAGCAATCTTTTCAGGCAAAGAACCATTTTACTTCCCTGATTCAATTCTTACCACCTCGAAAGAAAAAAACCGTTGGTACAACTTCTGGAAAGAAGAAGGATTTCTTAATTCAAATGTTGGATACATAAAAAACATCAATCAAAAAGAAGATCTACAAGAACTGGAGAAAAGCATTCATTTAACACACACCAAAATAGTTGGAATTGTGATCAACACGATAGACAACATGATACATGGTGCTCAAATGGGCAGCAAAGGAATGTTCCATCAGATCCAGTATTGGCTTGAAACAGGAATGCTAGATCAGCTACTGCAAACACTATTGTACCACCGTTACACAATTTGGATTACATCCGATCATGGGAATATAGAGTGCATAGGACAAGGTGGTATCCGAGAAGGAAAAATACCAGAACTAAAAGAAAGTCGAGTTCGTGTCTATCCAAGTATTGAGTTAGCTAACCGTGCATTGGATAGAATTCCAAACACTGTCCTTTGGAATTATCCATATCTACCAGAAGATTTTGTTCCTATTATTGCAAAAGGAAATGCCTCTTTTGCACCAGAAAAAGAACGTACAGTTTCCCACGGTGGGGCGAGCATTGAAGAAGTTATTGTACCCCTCATAAAAATACAAGGAAAACAGTCATGAATCAGGAAAGATTAACAAGGATAGGAGTAAAACAAGCCCTTCGAATTGAATGGTTTGATAAAACCTTGCACTACTACCGAACTTACGAAGACGAAAGTAAAATTCGAGAATTATTAAGTGAATACTTATCGAATAAGCTCCAGAGGGGAGGAGTTGGAGAAAGAGGGAAGAAAACATACAAAATGGCAATCACGCCATTGATTAAATGCTGGATAAATCCTTACGAAGACACAAAAAATATCCGAGATACTGCGTACAATTTATATACAGAGCATTCAGCTTCCAACTCTACCATTCTTCACTGGTGCTTGATGACCGCAAATTATCCTTTTTGGTACCAAGTTGCATTACAATGTAGCAGGCTTTTTCGCTTACAAGAAAGATTTCAGATTCAAGAAATAAAAACCCGCATGAAAGAGATTTATGGGGGACGGAACACAGTAGAACGTAACACAAGATACACAATTCAATCTTTAATTGCTTGGAATTTCATCGAAAAAACGGAAATAAAAGGAACATACCAAAAATCCCCAGATAGAATACAGATCACTCCATTTGAGACTCTTCTGTTATTCCACAGTATTATGTTGGCTACAGACAGAGATCAGATGTATCTCGAGGAAGTTTCTTCTTCTCCAATTCTTGATTTCTTTTCCCTTCAACCAATTCAGTCCAAAGATATCAAGCAATATCCCTACCTTGAAAAAGTAAACACTTCGTACAATGAGATCTATCTGGTGATCAAAAGCAATAACATATCAAAATGAGGAGTTAGAAGGAAATATGCAAACAATTATCCCTTCAAAAAATAATGCAGAAAAGCTCCTTCAGATTTACAACCATTTCGATTATTGGTTAAGGAAGAAGTACAACCAGAAAGATCACGTTGCGCACTACGAACTTATCGAAAAGGTTTCAAAAGATTTTTGTTGTAGCAGCCATGAAAAGATGTTTTTAAAGAAAATAGCTGATCTCCGAAATGTTATAACCCATAACAATACAAACCACAAAGATGATGTCATTGCAGAACCTTTTGAAGAAACAATCGATAAATATGAAAAGATTGTTCAAAATTTATTGAAACCACCGAAAGCTTTCAATTACTGCGTGAAATCGGAACAAATTTATAAAGCTACCTTGGATTTCGCTGTAAAAGATATTCTGCACAAGATGACCCAGTGTGCATTTTCATACGTTCCAGTTGTAGAAAATAATGAATTAATAGGCATTTTTAGTGAACATTCCATTTTTGCATACATGGCTAGAATTGACGAAGACATAATTTTAGAGCTTAATCAGAAATTATCAACCTATAAAAATTTTATAAGTTTCGATTCACA
>CAZOYI010000303.1:0-2380 GCA_964583965.1 uncultured Caldisericota bacterium | reverse complement strand
ATATATTAATGTTGATAGAGCCTGGGTTTACTATCAAAATTACAGCGATAGACGCAGGCTTTACAGAATTAGAATTGATGGTACAGGAAGAACAAAGCTTAATGATGACGAAACAGGAGATATAAATATTTGTGGAGACTGGATTTACTATAGTAATTGGGGAGATGAACATTGTATCTATAAAATTCGTAAAAATGGAACAGAACGAACTAAACTAAATGATGATAACTCTTTATTCTTAAATGTTATTGATAAATGGATATATTACCTAAATAATAGCTATGGTAGAAAACTTTTCAAAATCAGTATAGATGGTACTGGTAGACAAGATGTTAAATAAGCTTTAAACCAAATTACAAAAAGTAAAGTATTACGTCCTAAATTCTACCTATAAATTTGGCATAACAATATTCATTTAACAAGCATTTCTTTCCGTACCATAAGGCCTTTTTCCATTTGTGCAGTTCGAATAGTACGCGTTTTGCGGAGAATTTTGGATCCACATTGCCCTTTTTCATTTTGTAGAGCAGATATATGTAACGCATTATATAGTTGCACATAAAGTTTTCAATTCCTCATTTGGATCACTCCATCTGAAAAATTGCATGGTCAGCATACTCATTAGATCATAGATACTCATAAAGTATCGGTTGTGTGTAAACTTCAAACGTGTGATTCTCCATACTCTTTCAATTGGATTTAATTGGGGAGAGTACGGAGGAAGAAAGAGTAATTCTAAACGATCTTTGTGTTTCTCTACAAATTGCTGAATTCGTTTTGCATGATGCCATTTTGCATTGTCCAGAAGAAAAATGATCTTACCCTGCGTAAACCGCAGTACCCATTCCAAAAACTCTTGAAATGTATACTGTGTAAAATGTTCTTCTTCTGGCATTGTGATCAGATTCCCTGTTAGAAGATCCACCGCTCCAAAGTAACCAATCTTGTTTCTCCCAGGAGGAGTATATAGAGTCGGTTGTTGTCCTTTGAGGGACCATTTTCGTGTAATGGTGGTACCTTGATAAAAATGTACTTCATCTTCTGCCATAATCGTCACAGGTAGAGGTTCTTGTTCATCTCTATAATGAAGGGAATATTTCATAGGATCTTTCACAAAGTATTCTTTTAGTTTTCCGAGGAGCTCATTCGTTTTTTTTTAAATTCAGCTTGTTTTTCTGGATCTCCTTTGGGCATGGAGCGAGGCCTTTGAAGTGTAAAACCAAGGTCGTGCAATACGTACTGACATTGGCGTACCTTGAGAGTAATATGGTACATTTTTTGGATATGATGCGACAAGAGTTTGCCATCCCAATGATGTTGGGAATAGCCTACAAAACGGGGAGGATTCATAACAGCCTCTTTGATCTCTTGTTTCTGTAATTCATTCAGACGACTTGGTCTTCCTGGAATCGTTTCATCTTGAAGACCTTCTACGCCACACGCAAAAAATCGTTTCATCCAGTGTTGTACAGTACGCAGTGGTTCTTGAAAAAGGGCTGCAGCTTCTTGCGTACTTCGGAGTTGTAATGTCATTAAAACAACATGCAAGCGATGATGATAACGTCCTTGAGGATGAGAATGAATGGCTTCTTGTAAAGAACGCATATACACATCAGGGTCTTTCACTTGATCCAATCTCATAGAAAGTTCCTCCTATCAAGTTTCTTTCTATGATACTCAAAAAAGAATCAAATGCAATAGTTAATTGCGTTACATATAATAACCTAAACTCTTCTACGAGTTAGGCAACACAATCTGTAATTTCTGGAATATAATTCGTTGTGCTTTGGTGATTTCATTTAACAGACAGGTTTTCCCTTGCCAAATCGCTTTCTTTAGCTTGTGAAGTTCTCGAAACAATCCTCGAATAGAGTAGCAAGCGTCTATTCTGCTGGTTTTCATTTTCCCTCCCAGATAGGTCTGCAGGATCAAGGTTAGAAAAAGAATAAACAATGTACCTTTCATGGTTTCTGTAGAATGCACGCGAAGAGGATTTCCAAAGCACTCATTTTTGCCTGCATCGAAGACTTTTTCAACAGCTCCGCTGCCGATATTGCGTTAGCATGGACACCAAATCAAGCTCAGTGGAACTGAGCAGAATAAAGGTTCCCATGGATTCCATTCTATCTTGGATTGCTTTGGTATTCTTACATATGCGAAGAGTAGAAGGATCTAGTGGATCTTCTTCGATGGTAAAATAGGGAGCCCACTTGGAAGCGATCTCTTTCAACATATGTTGTTTGTTTGTATATAGAGAAAGATCAAGTGATTGTAACGTTTGTTCGGTTAGAAGAAGCTCTGTGACAAACGTATTGCTTTCTTGTGCTTGCCTTTGTGGGTCCAGAAACAGTCCATAGTACATGGATCCGGAAGAAGATTC
>CAZOYI010000302.1:0-2161 GCA_964583965.1 uncultured Caldisericota bacterium | reverse complement strand
TTTCCGTAGATAATTTGACTTCTCTTGCAGTCGCTCTATTTTTACATAAAAATGCTTTGTGAATGTTTTTCGTATAGCGTTTATTAATTGTAGCGAATTGACCACTCTTTTTGTCCACTAAAACCCAAGTTGTTTTTGTCATGGTTTGCCCCATCAAATTAAAGTTTTCATTTTCTCAATCACTTGAATGAGTCCGTTCAATACGGTTTCCCATCCAATGACTGAAACCAAAATACCAATGATGAAACCTTCTATAACACGGATCATGTGTTATCCCTTTATTACAGCAATTGGTTGTAGTTCAATCTCGATTTTCACCAAATCCTGTTGATTCAACATAACCTCATCAATGTCCTTATACGCCCCAGGAGCCTCATCCAGATTTGAAGTGCCAGTCACAGTATGGAGGATGCCTTTAGCGTCCATTTGGCTTTTCTCGGCCTCCAAATCTAAGGTTTGCTTTGCCTTAGACCTACTCATTCTACGTCCTGCTCCGTGAGAAGCTGACATGAACGAATCAGGATTTCCCAACCCATGAACAATGTATGACTTAGTCCCTTGAGATCCTGGAATAATGCCCACTTCTCCAGCTTGTACTCTAATCGCTCCCTTACGATGAACCATTACATTCCTACCAAAATGATGTTCCATTCTAGCATAATTGTGTTTGACGTCGATATCATCGTCAAAAGATATGTCAGGCCATTTAATCATGAATAATGCTCTGATGATACTCATCATACATTTTCGACTGGCTTCAGCAAATTCAATACACCATTCCATTTCATTCTTATAGTCATATGCAGCCTCAGAAGACAATGGAAGAAATGCCAATTGGCTTTCCTTTGGAACACTTGAATACCAGGCATCGTTCAAGTTCTGAGCCAATTGATTGTAAAATTGGGCAACCTTGTATCCCACATTCCGAGAACCGGAATGCAGCATGACCCAAACATGTCCATCATTTCCCTTCTGGATTTCAATGAAGTGATTGCCTGAACCCAGTGTACCAAATTGATGTCGAGCACTTTCAAATTCATCTCGAACCACGGGAATATTGTGATTGTGGTGTAATCTTGGTAAAAATTCCTTTTCTACAGGAGAAATTCGATGTTGTCCTTTACCAACTGGAATCAACTGACGAATGGAATTAAGGATTTTCTTCCAATCGTAATCTTTTACATCTTCCCACAACAGAGATGTCTTGACTGCTCGCATGCCACAACCAATGTCCACTCCCACAGCATTAGGCACAATAACGTTATCAGCAGCCAACACACCACCAATCGGCATACCATAACCACTGTGACAATCGGCCATTAGGGCAATATGATGAAATGCAAATGGAAGTGTTGCCAATTGACGTGCTTGTCCCCAAGCAAGATCATCAATGTCATCCGCCCAATACTTGACTGGCAAACCAATTTGCATATCTCCATCAGTGAATCGATGTACTTTCATTTTTAATCTCCTTGCACATACCGTCGTAAACGGAAACAACTAACAAGCCCCATAAGTCCCAACAAAAAGGCACCAGGTACAGGCACAACCACAGCTACATTATCCAAAGCCATACCATATCCTTTATTAGTTTCTGTCAAAGAAACAAATTGCAGTATTGTTTGGGAAGAATCAGCCACAAAACACCATTCTTGTGATATCCATCCCATCGAGTCATGGAAATGCCCCGTATTGTCGAAGCTGAAGATCGCCGACTGCGTCGTTTCTCCGACGGCGGAAACCTCCATCGTCTTGATTCCGATCCAATCCGGATTGCCGGCGATGTCAAATGACACACAATACTTTGTACCTGGATTAGTAGAAAATGATTGTTCAATTCCACCACTTGCACAACGACCATCTAAATCTATGCTAAAGAAACCATAAGATGCTTCCCAATATTCACCAACATAATCGATAGAATCAGTCACCTTTCCAGTTCCAATCACTACCCAACTATTAATGGCATTCGAACCCACATACAATGTTTCCCATGTGGGCACGTTGAAAAAGATACTGTCTTCGAAACTACCATTTTGAATTAAATTGGCTCCCACAGATAGAGGATTCAAAAAATTCAACATCGCAAAACAAAGGACTACAAAAATTTTCAGTACATTTTTCATACACATTTCCCCTGTAACACATTTTGAACTTCTTC
>CAZOYI010000301.1:0-3227 GCA_964583965.1 uncultured Caldisericota bacterium | reverse complement strand
TTCAAGATAAATCTGTCCATCGGTAATGGAAATGAGGTTAGTTGGAATATATTGAGAGATGTCTCCTCCCAGTGTCTCTACTACAGGCAAAGCAGTAATAGTACCACCCCCAATACTTTCATGGAAGCTTCCCGCTCTTTCTAAGAGACGTGAATGAAGGTAAAAAATATCGCTTGGATAGGCTTCTCTTGAGGGAGGTCTACGAAGCAATAGAGAGATCTCCCGATACGCTTCTGCATGTTTGGATAAATCATCGTATACCACTAAAACGTCTTTCCCCATAGAAGAAAAATACTCTGCTACTGCTGCACCAGCAAAGGGAGCAATATAGCGTAAAGAAGCAGGATCCTCTGCAAGAGAGACAATAAAGATTGTATTTTGAATTGCAACCTTGTTTGTCAAAGTTCGAATAATCGATGCTACCGTAGAAGACCTTTGTGAGATAGCTACAAAAATATTAATTGTTTCTGTTTTGGCTTGTGTCAATATGGTGTCAATTAAAAGTGCTGATTTTCCGGTTTGACGATCTCCAACAATTAGTTCTCTTTGCCCTTTCCCTATTGGAATCATAGAATCAATCACTTTAACACCAGTGTGAAGTGGTTCTTCCACTGGTTTCCTTTCCATTACAGATGGGGCACTTTGTTCTATATTCCGATAATGATTGGTAATTATTTCTCCTTTTCCGTCCAATGGAACTCCGATGGGATTGACAACTCTCCCCAACAAAGACCTTCCAACTGCAATATGCAACGATTTTCCTGTTCGAAAAATGGGATCACCCGTATGAACCGGGGATCCCTCTTGTAAAAGAATGAGCTGCACAAGATCATTTGCAATAAAACCAAAAACATAGGCTAGGGAATCTCGATTGATTTGAATCATTTCTCCGCAAAAACTGTTACTAATTCCTTTTGCAATCAAAACTGAAGCACTTATCTTAAGGATCACTCCTTGTTCAAAGATAAATCCTTTGAATTGGTAACTGCGGAGAGTTTTTTCGATATCGTTTTGGAGAGTTTGAAAAAGAGAAGAGTTTCTTGTTTCCATATTATGCCAGTTGCTTAACTATAGAATGAATTTGCCCATTCAAACTAAAATCAACTTCAATAAAACCAAAATCAATAACGATACCGCCCGACATAGATTCATTTTTTTCAAATTCAATAATGGGTGTAGTATGTTTGATGTTCGATATTTTCTTGTGAAGTTCTTCTTTAATCTCCCAAGGCAATTCTCTTGTAGTGTAGATCAAAATAGGAGAGTTTGATTTGCATGCTTCCAAAACTGCTTCGCTAAAGGTTATGTTTCGGTTTGTTTTATCGACAATTTTAGCTTGATCTATGTTTTTAACAATCGACATAATGAATATTTCATCCATCTTTTCGTTTACGATGGAAGAAATAACACCATTTGAAATTGTTTGAGCCATTTTTAAAGCTTGTTGTTTTAGCAATTTATTAGAAGCCTCTAGTGAAGCGTTAATTTCGTCTTCTGCTGCAATAATCATATTTTTAGCTTGTACATGAGCGTTTTCTTTTGCTTTATTTACAATATCTTCAGACAAATCATTTGCGCCCGATATGATCGTTTGTGCTTGTTCTTCTGCTTCTGCTATGGATCTCTGACAACTATCTCTGACTTCTCTTTCTTTTTGAAGAATCTCTTCCTTTTTTGCCTCTGCTTCTCGGATGGATTCCTCACGCTGATCGATAATGTTTTTCACTGGTTTATAGAACCATTTGAGAAAAACGAAAACAACCACAGAAAAATTAAAAATTACACCGAAAAAAGTAATCCAATCAAAATGTAACATATTTTGTCTCTATGGTAGAACGGTTACATAGCTTAAGAATGGATTTGCGAACAAAATGATTAATGAAACGGCTAAAGCGTAAATTGCCAAGGATTCAATGAGTGCTAGTGATAAAATAAGTGAACTATTGATCCCTCCCTGGGCTTCTGGTTGCCTAGCCATGGCTTCAAAAGCAGAGGCAGCTGCTTTTCCTTGTGCAGATGCTGCACCAATAACTGCTAAAGCAATCGTAATTCCAGCGGTGATTATGGAGATGGAATAAAAAGCAAGTACATTGTCCATGAATACCTCCTAAGTATGAACGCCCATGGTTTCTTTGATATAAATAAGCACTAGCAAAGCAAAAACATATGCTTGTACAATGCCAGTAAACATGCCTAAAAAGATGAGAAGAACAGGTACGAAAAAGCTTATAAGATAAAAAACGATTTCATATACAACGTGCTCTCCAAACAGATTTCCGAAAAGACGCACAGATAATGAAATAGGTTTCACAACTTCTTCGATCACCTTTATTGGGAGCATAAAAGCATAAGGTTCAACAAAATGATGAAGCCATTTTTTAATCCCAATTCCTCGAATAGAAACAAAGTGTACGTACAAGATGCCTGTAGCTGCCAAAGCTAAAGTACAGCTTAGATCAATGTTGGGGGAAACCACCCAGTGGAGTCCCAATCCTCCAAGGGGAGAAAAAAGACCCAATAGATTGGAAAAAACAATGTAACCAAAAAGAGCTCCAATGAAGGGCGCAAACCGATCACCCTGTTCACCCAAAATAGATCGGATAAAAAATCGCAGGGCAAGATATACAATTTCACCAAATATAGCCAATGATTTTGGTTTCCCTTTTTTTACTGCCATTCCAAGTAGTATAAAAAAAGATAGAAAGATAGAGCCTGCGACAAATGAAGCAACAAGAGTAGAAGAAAAATAAAATGTAAATCCAACGATATCGATTTGGAATATGGGTCGAATCGAATGCTGAATAATCTCTTGTAATGATTCTTTCATGAAATAGCATCTCGTTTTTTATTTTGGACTTTTAACCATATCAACAAACAACCTACGGTTACAATTGAAGTCACAAAAGACACAATCCAATAGAGCAAATGAATAAGGCCAGGTAAAAATAACAGCACAGCACTACTGAGAGGAAAAAATACCTGGAACCAGGAAAATATTTTTCTCTGTGCAATATTTCTTTGTGTTGCCTTATAATAAACCTTACTGGCAAAAATAGTCACAATAAATCCATACACTACAGATAAAGCAATGTAAATCCAAAATAGTTGATTTGTCATATTTGTTATCCTAACAAACATCTATTGTATTCCTCCAGCTCAATTGTCAAATGAAAAAATGAAAATTCACTCAACTTGTTTTGCTTTATATCGGTGGCTCCTTTCATATA
>CAZOYI010000300.1:0-8473 GCA_964583965.1 uncultured Caldisericota bacterium | reverse complement strand
CAGGAACGGTAGCTTCTTCGGGTCGTTTGTCAGATGTATACTGTAGATACCACGTTTGTGCACTTTGAGACTCTGTAATAGCAGAATTGAAAGTAAACTGGATGGGCTGAGGAATTGTTTGAGTGCTAAAAAAACGCACTAATATAAATAAATCTCCATTACGAAACGTTCGTATAATCGTATTTGCACTAACCGGTAAAGAAATCTGTGGTAACCAAAGCTCCATTTGCACGCTTGTTTCTTCGATCACGCCCTTTTGCCCTTTTGGTAAAATCGAATCTTTCACAAATGATGCACTGGAACAAATATAATCCTCTGGAAATTGTATAAAAAGGGAGGGGAATTGAGTAGAATTAACATCGATCATAATTTTATTTTGGCTGTCGTCTAAATAAATACCTTTGGGAAGGGGTTTTGCATAAGGATAAAAGAAACCAACTACCAAAAGACACGACAGGCAAAAAATAATGATTTTTGGTATCCACAGCTTACCCATTCGTTTTCTCCTTATAAGCAACTAACATAGATCGCACCTGATCTCTATAACATTCTGGTGCACCTTGGGCAATTCGCTCGATCCATTCTTTTTGTTCCTTGCGAAGTGGCTTTTTCTTTCTGCGAATAGAAACTGGTTTCACATTTCCAATGACAAAACGGATATCACAAATGATATCTTGTTGCAATACTTCATTCATTTTATTGATCATTAACTCTTTCATCTGGTTTAATTCAGTAACAAAAATAGAATTTTTACAAGCAATTGTCAATAATCCATTTTTAAAAGCTAAAATTCGTGTGGATCGAGCTAACATTTCTCCTACTGCATGAGGATATGCTGCATACACAAAAGAACTTTCTACAATTTTTTTCTGTTGATACTTGCTCCGGGAAAAAAAATAGGTAAGAGATTGATTAATCTTTTCCATATACTCTTCCATCAAGGATTTCAATTTGCCTGCTAGTTTCTTTTATCAATGAGGGGTGCAAAGAAGTTATAAAAACCTGTGCTTTGGGTTGAATGAAGTTTAGCAACATTTGGAAATTATCTTGATCCAACTCGGATTGAAAATCATCCAACAAAACAACAGGTACGCTTTTTGTTTCTCGTTCTAAAAAATGAAACTCACACAATTTTAATACGAAAGAAACAATTTTCTGTTCTCCTTCTGATCCATAAATACGAATAGATTTTGTATCTCGTTTAATGCTAATCCTATCTAAATGGGAGCCGATAAGAGAGCTTCCTCGGAATACTTCTTGTTCTCTTAGAGAATACAGATTTACATCCAACAAAGAAGGAGAATACACAAGATGAATATCCCTAAGAACAGGAAAATACAATTGATCACATACCGTGGTAAAGACTTTCTGCATTTTTTCGATCGTACTTCTTCGCTCCTTCTGTATCACAGTTGAAAGATCTAGAATTGTGTGAGTTAGAATATCATACAGCTTGCGATCTTGTGATTCTCGTAGACCTTTTTTCAGTAGAATATTTCTGGATTTATAGGTGATTGCATATCGATTCAATATGGATAAATAGGAAGGATTCTCTTTTGCATGGATTCGATCGATGAATTTACGCCTATATTCTGGTCCGCCCTTAACAAGTTCAGGTGTATTGGAGGTCATTAGCACAACATAACAAGTACCAAATAGATCAACAATACGTTGATTGTCCATTCCATTAATGACAATTCGTTTCTTTCCATTTCTTTCCCACGATACCGAAATCTTTTTGTTCATACCTTGTGTATAAATATCTACTTCGGTCCGGATGAAGGAAGTAGAGTATTTGAGTAAATGAAAATCTTGACGAGTTCGAAATCCATTTCCCTGCAAAGCGAAATGAACCGCTTCTAGAAAATTGGTTTTTCCAGCTCCATTCTTTCCAAAAATGACATTGGTGTTTCTGGAAAACATACAATCAATTTGATCGAAACAACGGAAATTTGTTGCCTGCAAGTGGTCAACATACATTATTTCATCCGGATAGTCACCAAAACGTAGAGATAATTATCCGATTCGGGTTCTTTTACAACCAATGGGTGAATTGAGCCTTGCAAGTTGTATTCCACAAGACTGGTTTCTACCCCTTCCACTCCTTCAATCATATATCGGGCGTCAAAAAGAACCTCACATGCCTCTCCGCTACGATCAAGGTATTCAACAGGAATTTCTTCTTCTCCAGAACCAACCTCAGGATCATTGGCAATCAACATTATTGAGTTTTCTTTCAATTTCATACTGATACGACTTGTATTGTTTCGAACTACTAGGTATAGTCGTTGCAAAGCATGAAGAAGCTTTTCTCGATTGACGATGAACCGATAAGAAGACTCTTTTGGTATGACTTTGTTGTAGTCAGGAAAACTAGAATCAACTAGACGAGATACAAGAATTTGTTTATCGAAAGAAAACATAATTTCGCGTTCTGCTACCACCATTTTCATTGTGTCGGTATTAGCTTTCATCGAGATGCGGGATAAAATCTTAAATACTTTGGGGAGGGTAAGAACTCGAATTGTATCATAGTCTTTCTCTTCGATGGTTTTGGCAACAACAAGTCGCTGTGCATCAGATGCAATCATACGAAGCTCATGTCCATCTGATTGTAAGGGAATGCAATGCAAGTTAAGGTTGCCTTCCGTTTTTTGAGAAACGGCAGGGGATACTTTATTGTACAAAGAAATAAGCCTACTAATGGGTACTTCATACACAGTTCCAACCACTTCGGGTAGTGTTGGAAATTCCTCAGGATTGATACAGTGAATTGAAAAATGGCTAGTCTGCCCATAGATTGTGAGATGCAAATCTTGAAATTCTAACTTGATGATCTCCTCATCCATACTTTTTACAATATCTGTTAAAAGTTTTGCTGGAATAGCAACTGTGGTTTCTCCATCAGCCTCACATTCTAGATGACTAGTAAAGCCTATTTCTAAATCCGAAGCTGTAATTGTAATCTGCTGATCTTTCACCGAAAAATGAAAACAGTTGAGTACAGGAACTAGAGAACTTGAAGGAATCACTGTGATCATTTCTTGTAAAATAGTACTTAGGTCATTCTTTTTACATCGTATTATCATTCTATTACCTCTTTATGTAAAACGGAAAGAAAGTAAAATTGTGCGCGTTTCAGCTTTCCACTCAATTTTGGCTCCTAATGGTTCAGTGACAAATCGCAATGGAACAAGTGTACGGCCATTCAAAATGAATGGTGGAGCATCAATCTTTTCTTTTCTACCATTGACTAAAATTTCTCTTTTCCCTATCCATAATACTACTTCGTTTTGTTTATACAAAACTTGAATTCTTTTTTCTTTTGAATCCCACTGAACGGATCCTCCTACTATTTCACCGATAAAACGCAAAGGAACAAAGGTTCTTTGAGATTCTAATATTGGAGGTGCTTCTAATTTCCAAGGCCAAGGAAGATCGTTGACTGTTACATTTGGATTTTGGATCTGCATTTGAATGGTGTAGGATTCGGAGATACAATTCACTTCGATCTGTTTTTCTTGTACACTTTGATCTGTTGCAATAGCTTGAAACAAAATTGTGCTGATTCCAACTGGTACCCCTATAGGAGTAGTGAATGTTCCATCTGCATTTAATGCAATAGGATGGTCCTGCACGGTAAGTTTTGCTTTTGGATCAGCTTTTCCTTGCAATTCAAAAACGGGGTGGAAGACGGTAACGTCGTTCTCTTTAAAAACTTGGAGCGAAGCTGGCATAGGAACGATTAATAGTTCATTGGAAAACCTACTTAAAGAACCATTTTCAGATACCGCCTTCAAAGAATAATAATACGATACACCATTTTGAACTGTATCATCAATATACTGGTTTTCAGTTCCTTTGACAGATGCAATGCGTACCATTTCGTCTTGAGAAACAGTGGATCGATATACATAAATAGACCATATACCCGGATATTTCCTCCACTTTAGAACAGTTCTTGTGTCAGAGCCAAGAATTGTTTCAAGCAAGGGAGGTTGAAGCGTAGAAGAGTCTCCTTTGGATGTCTTCATTGATACAGGAATACGAATGGTGTTTTTATTGTGAGGAAGATGAGAGCACAGCAGTACGAGTTCAGCGTTATACTCACCAGGAGGAACTTTAGAACCATCCACCTTAACAGTAAGAATGATGGAATCATTTGGCTCCATATTACCTGATGTCGGAATATAATCGAGCCATGTTGGTGTTGGATCCTGAGAAGGTATCCCCATGACCATATTAGAGCTGGTGCTTTCATTGCCATACGTGTCAAATGCACGAACAATGTAACTTACTTTTTCCCCATTTTCTAAGGGACTATCTTCATAATAGTTCACAATGCTAGTTTTATCTAGATAAGAAAAATCCCGTTCAAAGTCCTTTTTTCGATATATATGAAACCCTGCTAAATCAGGTTTTGGCTGTTCGATTTCCCAGCTCAAAACAAATTTTTGATTTCCCGGATAGCCCTTGACACGGGCAGGAGCATAGGGAGGAATAACATTTTCTCCTATGCGACAAAAGGCATAAAAATTACCACTATTGTCAGCAAAATAAAGGAATCCTTGTGCCATAACGAAAGGAGAATTAATTGGAAAAGACATTTGATGATGCCAGATATCTGCTCCATTGTTTCGGTTAAAACAATGAATTGAACCATCATTCCCTCCCACATAAATAGAATTCCATGCCACAATGGGGGGTATTAAAATGGATGTTCGAATATTTTTTTCCCATTGTTTCTTCCCGGATATCTTCTGGAGAGCCGTAACGTTACCTTGATTTGTACAAAAATATACATGTTGATCGTCCACGGCCAAAGAAGAAGGGATGTATTCTTCTTGAATGTGTTCCCACTGTTTTTTTCCATCTAAAGAAAGCCGGACGACATGGCTTTTTTGAAGATCTTCTTGATAAGTACAGTAATAAAGATTGTTCTCAATGAAAACTGGTGGACCAGAAAAAACATCTTGAGTAGAAATTGAATAAATCTCATTTCCAGATTGTCCTCGTCCAATAAACAACGTGGAAGAATTTAACACAGCAGCTACAATTCCTTGATCAGTTGAAATATATTCGCACAGCCCTGCCTTGTACCATATCTCTCGACCAGTAATAAGATCTAGGCATATAAGTTTGTTTTGGGTTCCAATAAATAATAGTCCCTCCCATGCTGCTATGCCATATATGCTTGGAACGAAGTAAGGTCGAGTCCAAATCACCTGTTTAGCAATCCGATCGAACAACACAAGATTTTTACTCGTGGCAACAATCAGGTATCGCGTATAAAGGTGAACAGAGTAAAGAGCCTCACCAATGTGGAACGATTCTTCTTTAACGCCAGTTCTGCAATGCAGATGGTGAATTCTCCCATCTTCGGAAGGTAAATATAGATTGTTACCTGATAATACGGGAGGGAGAAGGGCTTTTGTGTGAGTCGACCTCCATTTTTGCTCAAAAGGTGGAGAGGTCGATTCAATTAGATTATATCCGGTTCTAGCAAAATTGTATTGAGGAGTAACCCAAGGAGAACCCACTTCTTGTGATACATCTCCATTGGATAATGGAAAGACTTCGGTAGTATCTTTTCTTTCTGTGGCTTCTTTGACTACTGAAAACTGGATGGACTCCGCGGATTGGTTCGTTATCAAAATAGCTTTTGTATCTCGTTGAGTTGTTGTTATGGAAAAAGATACAGAAGAAGGCTCTATCGAAATACTATTTTTTCCTTCTGCTGCATGAAAAGAAAAAGACGACACCACAATCAAACAACATAAAAAAACAAAAGCCATGAAACGACGTAGCTTCATTTTAAAATCTTTTTTCAACCTCCAACCACTTGAGTCTTGTTTCTAGTGTGAACACAATACCAAAAAAAATCAATATCAGACCTGAGCAAATCACAACCATTCTTTGGTCATTCATAATATGAAAATACGAACATAAACCTAGCAAAATCACAATAAAAACAAGGAATACATACGATAGAATGGACAACATGTTTTCAATTTTTTTCATATCATTCTTCCTCCAAATGCCATTTTTGGATCCAAGTGTCAAACCATGACAATCGTCTTTTGATATTTCCATTCAACGAGTCATGCACGTAGATAATAAAACATAAAAAAAGAAGAAGTGCGATAAACAAAATTGCACTCATAAGAAGTATCCAAAAATGGGTAGTTTGAAAACCAAATTTAGCCAATAGTTGAATTCTAAGAAAAATAACATTACCAAGAACAACAGTTGGCACAAGAGCGACCCAAAAAAACCATGTGCTATTTCTGATGAACCAACTCGCCTTTTCTTTTTTCATTTTGATCTACTTTCTTTTGCCACCAGCCAAACACAAGAATAAACACAATATATGCACCAAAAATCCAAGGAATATCAGCAAGTAAAACTTCTGATTCTGTATAAATAGCAGCTCTCCATGAAAGAATAATGAAAAGTACATAACCTAAAACAAGAAGAGAATTCCACAAAGGTCTTTTCGATGGTTTTTTAAAATGATTCCTTTCTATATATGGCATCAGAATGACAAACACTAAAAAGATAACATTAAGCAGAATTCCCCACACAAAGTCCATGATCTTGAGAAAATAATAAACAAACAAGAAGTACCAATCTGGCAGGATATGCTCAGGAGGGGACGAAGGATCTGCAGGAGCCAGTGAATGAGCTGGTTCAAGTATTTGCCAACCAATCACAATGGCAAAAAGCACGATCACTCCCAAAGCAGGAAGATTGACTCTCTTTTTACGGAAAAAGTAGAAATAAGACTCTGCCAATATAACAACACCAACTGGCAGAACATAGTGAAGAGCATAAAATCGCGTAATCGTATTTGTACAGATCACAACCGAACCACGAGCAATAAATTGCAAAAAGTTCCCTAGGTGTAAATTACCCAATAGGGGAAGCTCATCAATAAAAGTGGGCATTGTGGTCCCTATGGTTGTAGCCCAGTATGCACGTTGATCCAAGGGTAATATGTATCCGCTAAAACCAAATACGGTTGTGATGACAACAAACAAAACAGCCCAAAACCATGTGAACTCGTGTGGTTTTTTATGATCAGCTGCAAAATAAAGACGAAAAACTCGAAGCATTGCTAAGATGATGATGGCATCTGCTAAATATCGGTGGAAACCTCGCAACCAAGGTCCGATTGGAACCCCTAGTAATTGAAGCTCCATGATCGATTCAACGCTTCGGTATGCCATTTCAAAAGAAGGGATATAGTAGATTGCTAATATCGAGCCAAGTAATATCTGAATGAGCAATCCCAGGTATAACATCCCACCAATCCAATAGGCTGGATTTCGAGGATGCTTCGGTTGCAATGTTTCATCAAAAAGATCCATATTGCGAAATCGATTCTTCAACCAGTAGGTTATTTTTTGCCATGTGCTTTCTTGAACAGACATATCTTCCTCCTAGTACTCTTTTTCCATGGATTTTAATTCTTTCCAGGAAAAAATAGGACCATCCTGGCAAACATATTTGCCACCGCAGTTGCAATGACCACATTTTCCAATTCCACATTTCATATGGTTCTCCAGGGATACAAAAACGGAATCGTCTGGAAACTGAATAGATGACAATTGATCTAAAATGGATTGAAACATTACAGGTGGGCCGACAACCAATATTACGGTGTTGTTTCGATCGGATGTATTGCCATGGAATAGAATTTCACTACAATCGCAATAAGATTGGTCTACAAGATTGCAAACAAAACCCGTGTTTCCATCCCACCCTTTCTCAGGTTTATCGATGGTAATTTTGCAGATTGTTTTTTTCTTGAGCCTCCACTGTTTCATTTCTTCTTTGTAGATGATTTCATTTGAATTTCTAGCTCCATATAAAATCTCTAGTTCACCATATTGTTCTTGATTCCGAAAATATTCTTCGATAACGCTTCGTAGGGGAACTAACCCAATTCCTCCTGCGACTACAATTATGTTTTTTCCCTGGAATGTTTCCATTGGGAAACCATTCCCGTAGGGACCTCGTAGTCCAAGATATTCACCTTCTTTTAATTCATGAATTTTGGAGGTTACAACGCCTGTTTTTGCAATGCAAAAAAGAAGAGTGTTAGCCTTCGGATCATAGTCTGAGATAGATATTGGTACTTCTCCAACACCAGGGAGGGATAGCTGATAAAACTGTCCAGGAACATATTTTTTTGGACTTTTATCTTTGGGTAACTCTACCCAAAAGTTCTTTACTGTAGTCGTCTGTTCACCTATTCCACGAATGGGAGCATAAAATGGGAGATATGCGTTTTGTGATGTAGTCACCATTTTTTTACTTTTCTCCATGATCAACTGCCTCCTTGATATCTTTTATGATCGACACCATGTCGATTCGAACGGGACATGATCGAGTGCATCGTCCACACCCAGTACAAGAAAAGAGACCGAGTTGTTCTACAGAATATTGATATTTATGCATGACTCGTTGG
>CAZOYI010000299.1:0-2102 GCA_964583965.1 uncultured Caldisericota bacterium | reverse complement strand
GATAACAGGGCAGGACTGTAAAGAATTGGCAAGCGAATTGAAGGCGCTTTGCATGGTAAGGAAGGATGAAACAAACCCTGCCATGGCTTGGTTACTCATCTCTATAATCGCTTTGTAGTATCGAGTAAATCTCTCTGTAGGGATGATGGGGCGTAATGGTTAGTTTTTCTCCTTCAATGATAGGGTGGTAATAGCTTGAGAAGTGTTTTTGCTGGACGCGTTGTAGGAAGCTTTCTTGCGTCATGAGGGAATAGGGAAACCAATTGCTTTGCAGAAGGTTGGCGCGGGGGTCTATAGCATGAAGCCAATAGAGGAAGATCACAAACCATTGATCATGGTAATGTTTTATAGCAGGGATTTTGTATTTTAAACCCTTCACAAGTTTGAATCGTTTCATGATAGAAAAATAATTGCTGCTTAAGAATTGAACACTGCTAGGAGGAATATTTTGAAAATAGCCTCCCTTCAGAAGGTCTTGAATAAGGAGATCCATTTTCTCTTTGGACAATTTTTCATTGGCATCTAAACAACAGGGAAGAAACAGTTTTTTGTTGATGTAATCGAAGATTGTATTGTTGAAAGAGGCTGTCCAAAAAAGAGTAGGGAAGATTTCAATAGGGAAGTCTTTGTCGAAAAGAATGCTTAAAAAAAGATCTTTGTGATCATCGTTGTGAAATGTTAGAAAGATGTCCTGAATCATCTTATAGTTCTTCATGTACGCTGCATAGCTTGTAGTAAAAGCTGTTTGATCATTGCTTCTAGGGGATTCCTTCATTCTTTCATTGTGCATTTGTACGATATATATCATCGACAAATCTTCTAGTTCAGCCAACAAACGAAAATTTTTACCATCACTCATTTACCAATTACCTACCTTCTTCAGAATTCAACGCAATTCCTACGTTTGATGTCATCCACATTACATATTTCTGCGAAGCCTTGTGCTAGCTATATACTATCGATTAAAATCCTATATTCCCGATACTTTTACAAAAACATGATAGAGGAACCTTCCATATTTTATATATAGATAAAGTGAATTCAAGCTGTACAACTCGAATACTTTACCATGACGCTGCGAACATTTCCTTACAGGGAGAGATAATAGGACTCACAGTCAGTTTGTCTGTTCCACATTGAGTGATATAATTATTATGGAATAGAATTCTACCAAACTATTTGAAAGTACTATTGGAAGTAGTACGGTCAAGGAAGGTGATTGAATGAAAAGATGTCAATTCATACTAATTTGGTTGGTGGTTGTGGTGTTTTTTGGGCTTTCTTTCAGTGGTTGCAAAAGGGTTTTATGGTCTACGATCCGACCCATTTTGCGTATCGACAGGGGACCGTATGTTCCTTTCACTTCCCTTGACTTTGATTTCCCTGGCATTGAACATCCTGTGCAATCCTGGACATATCATTGGCCAGAAAATTACGAAAGTATTTTAGAAGCTGCCTGCTCACCTATGGTAGACGAAAATGGTAATGTTTATTTTATTGGGAAAAATGGTTACCTGTATTCTTTGAATCCTTCTGGTGAGGTATGCTGGAAGAAAAAAGGATTTAGGGACTCGATGGCTTTGACACAAGAAGGACTTGTGGCTCATACTTTAGGCAAGAGTCTGATCCACTTTGATTTTGATGGCAACCCAAAATGGGAAGTTCAGGGATGCTGGGGCAGTATGTTCGACCCTTTGCATTTAGCACCAAATGGGTATGTACTCTTTTCAGATGATGACTTTATTGTGACTATTGATGCACAAGGAAAAACCAGGTGGGTTTTACCCCTTGAAGATTCATTCTTTAAGAATTGCTTTTTTGATGAAAACTCCAATGCTTATCTAACCTATTTTGATTCTTACGATGAAGATGACCCCAGAACCAAAGAAGGCCAAGAGAGTATTGAATACTATATGATTTCTGTATCACCTGAAGGGAGGATGCGATGGAGAAAGACAATTTGTCATGACCGGGACTTTAACGATGATTTTTCACCTAAAGACGGCCGTATTCAAGATACATTTCTACTTGCTTTATCCACCTCGCCACTTCATAAAGGCCAGGATGATTTGTTTGATGATGTACGCAGACGCCCCAAGGTG
>CAZOYI010000298.1:0-2139 GCA_964583965.1 uncultured Caldisericota bacterium | reverse complement strand
CCTTCGAAACCAATCGATTTTCCTCTACCGGAACGAGCTTTTGCACCTTTGTTTCCGTAGGAGCATCTCACACCTTTTCCAGAACTAGAACCTCTACCTAATCGTTTTGCAGGTTTTGAACTTCCTTTACGGATGGGTAATTGATTCATATCCATAATAGCCTCCAAAATCCTATATACCAAACAACTGCTTCATGGGTACGCCACGTTGCTTACTAACTTCTACAGGATCTTGCAGTTGTTCGAGAGCATTGATGGTCGCTCGAGCAGTGTTCACAGCATTATGAGATCCAATAATCTTGGCAACAACATCTGTTATACCGGCTTTTTCAAGAATCTTTCTTACCGATCCTCCTGCAATAATCCCAGTACCTGGAACAGCAGGGAACAAGTACACCTTTGCAGCTCCTTGCCTACCGATTACATCGTAAGGAAGAGTACCTTTTCGAATGGGAAACTCTACCATTTCTCGTTTGGCTCCATTGACTGCCTTACGAATACCATTGGGTATCTGGTCAGATTTCCCAATACCAATGCCAACGTTACCTTGTCGATTGCCAACAACCATGAGTACACGGAATTTCATTCTTTTTCCGCCCTTAACAGTTTTTGAAACACGGTTGATATGGATTATCTCTTCTTCAAACTGATCAGCAGCTTCTTCTTCGATAACTTCTTCACTATAGAAATTCTGTTTTTCTTTATCCATTAGAATTTCACTCCTTCCTCACGGATTGCATCAGCAAATTCTTTAACAACACCGTGGTATTGGAATCCACCTCGATCGAATACACAAGAAGTGAAACCAGCTTCTTTCATTTTCTTTCCTAGGAAAGAGCCTAAAACTTTTCCAGCTTCTTTGCATTTCAGAGAACCTTGTTGAATTGAAGATTTAATACCTGCATCTTTTGTGGAAGCAGCCATTAATGTATGTCCCTTTGTGTCATCAATTAACTGAGCATACAGAAAACGGATGCTACGGTAAAAAGATATTCTCGGTTTTTGTTCGGTTCCAGAGAGATTCTTTCGTAGCCGAATGTGTCGAATTTGTCGTAATTCTTGTTTTCTTAGCATACTAAGCACCCTTTCCAAGAGCTTTGCCAGCCTTTTTTATCAACACTTCACCACTATATTTCACACCCTTATTCTTGTAAGGATCAGGATTGCGAAGTTTTCTGATATTGGCTGCTACTTGACCCACTAAATGTTTATCAATGCCTTTGACTTCAATGATAGTTTCAGCAGGGCATTCAAAGGAAATTGAATCAGGAGGATCAATGACAATTGGGTGAGAAAAGCCTAGATTCAGAGAAATCTTTTTTCCCTCAACTTTGCATCGATATCCAACACCATTCAATTCAAGTCTCTTCATAAATCCATTGGTTACACCTTCTACCATATTGGCAATCAAGGCTCTTGTTAAACCATGCAACATTTTGGATTTTTTCTGTTCATTTTGTCTTTTAACTTCCATCACTCCATCATCAATGACAAGATCAATAACAGAAGAGAAAGTTTGTGAAAGCTCCCCTTTGGGGCCTTTCACTTTTATAACCCGATTCTCTTGATCAATATCAACAGATACAGAACCAGGAATATTGATTGGTTTTTTACCTACTTTTGACATACTTTACCTCTCTACCAAATATGACAGAGGACTTCTCCGCCAACTCGGATTTTGCGAGCTTCTTTATCTGTCATAATTCCTTTTGAGCTAGATATGATTGCCAGACCCATTCCTCGTTTGACTTTTCGAATTTTATCACAAGGAGAATAAATTCTTCGTCCAGACTTAGAAATTCTGACAATATCGGTAAGTATTCTTTCGCGATCAGGTGTATATTTCAAATAGATTTTGATTTTCTTTCTACCGTTCTCATCAAAAACATTAAAATCTCTGATGAATCCTTCATTTTTAAGGATCTGAACAATAGAACTGATCGTTTTACTCGAATACGTTTCTACAGAGGGTTCAAAAATTGTGTTTGCGTTTTTCACCCTGCAAATAAAATCTGAAAGTTGATCTACTGCTAACATTCGTTCCTCCTACCAACTTGCTTTCTTTAATCCAGGGATTTTCCCTTCATTTGCGTACTTTCGCAAACAAAGTCGACATAAGCCGAAATCACGATAATACGCA
>CAZOYI010000297.1:0-14958 GCA_964583965.1 uncultured Caldisericota bacterium | reverse complement strand
TGCTGTTAAAGATCAAAAACAATCTGAATCATAGGAGGATATGATGAATAAAGACGAAATTTTACAAGCTATTGAAGAAATGAAAGTTTTAGAATTGGTGGAATTGGTTTCTGCCATCGAAGAGCGTTTCGGTGTATCTGCCGCAATGCCAGTCGCCGCCGCTGCTGCGGCACCTTCTGGTGACGCTGCTGGTGATGCTGGTGCAGAACAAACTGAATTTGATGTAATCATTGTTGATGCCGGTTCTCAAAAGATCCAAGTAATTAAAGTCGTGCGCGAGATTACAGGTCTTGGATTGAAAGAAGCAAAAGCTTTGGTTGATGCCGCACCAAAAGCTGTTAAAGAAAAAGTTTCTGAAAAAGAAGCTACTGATATTAAAGATAAATTGGCCGCTGTTGGAGCTGTTGTCGAAGTCAAATAGTGTACAACAAACGTAAAAAAAACGGGGAATTTATACCATTCCCCGTTTTTTTTGTACAATAATACTATGATTATTGCCATTTTGTCCGACATACATGCAAATTACGAAGCGTTAGATACCATATTGCGATATCTTCATACCATTGATGTTCGTGATATTGTATGTTGTGGGGATATTGTTGGGTATGGACCCAGCCCAGTCGAATGCATTTCAACGTTGCAAAAGTACTCCTTTCGTTCTGTGTATGGAAATCATGACCAAGCTTTTTTAACCGATTCCATGGATATTTATTTTAACGAGGATGCTGTTGTTGCATTAAATATACAAAAGAACTTGGTTCACAAAGAAGAGATTAGTTTTATTCAATCTTTACCAGCAGTTATACAAGATAAGAAATTTACGATCACTCACTCTTACCTTGATCCCCAGCATCCCTATCGATATGTATTAGATGAAAACACTGCCTATCGCAATGCTACCCTAAACAAAAAAAATTCTATTTTGTTTATTGGACACTCCCACAATCCATCCATCTTCGAAATACATAGTAACAACAGTATTGATGTCTATAAAGCTAAAAACGGTTTGGATTGGACACTGCAACCCGATTGTAAGTATGTAATCAATGTAGGAAGTGTAGGGCAGAGTAGAGACGGAAACTCTGATTGTTCTTTTGGTCTTTTTGACACAGATGCAATGCAGATTAAAATTTTTCGTTTTCCCTACCCAATCTACAAAACACAGGAAAAAATGGCTGAAAAGGGATTTCCTGAATTCTTAATAAAACGCTTAGCTAAAGGCTTTTAGTGTTTTTTGTTGCCATTAAAACAATCTAGAACGGTACAAACTGTATCGATTCTTTTCCTTTCGAATGCTTCCTCGAATTTCGAGCATTGTTAAATTTTTCATTAATTCCGAAGGCGACATTGAGAGTCGTTCACTAAGCGTCGAAAAATCAAGATCCTCTGTTTGAAGTAACTCTAGTATGTTTTTTTCTGTAGGAGCAAAGTTTTCTTTTTGTATCACGGAATTTGATTGGCCTTTTGGACAACAGGGTAAGCTCGTTATATCCTCACATTGTGTAAGTACTCTCACTCCTTGTTTTAGCAACTCATTTGCCCCTTGACTAGTAGGGCTATCAATAGATCCAGGCAAAGCAAACACTTCTTTTCCTTGATCAATGGCTAGATCAGCAGTGATCATTGCTCCACTCTTAATTGCTGCTTCCATTACAATGACAATCATGGATATCCCACTGATAATCCGATTGCGTGCCGGGAAGTGATAAGGTTTTGGTGCAGTACCTATAGGAAACTCCGATAAAATACATCCAGTTTCTTCAATTGATTTCATCAGATTGATATGGGTTTTTGGGTAACAAACATCGACCCCCGTTCCTACTACGGCAATTGTTTTGCCTTGTTGTTTTAAGGCACCTTTGTGTGATTCTGAATCAATACCATAAGCCATCCCTGACACGATCGTAAATCCCAAAGAAGACAAATCTTCAGCAAAACGATAGGCATGCTTTTTCCCATAGGAGCTAGCTTTGCGTGATCCAACGATCGCAATGTTGTGGAGTTGGTTCAATTGGATATCTATCGAGCTTCGACAATACAATACAGGCGGCATCCCTTTGTAATTGCGTAAGATGGAAGGATAGGTTTCGTCATGAAAGGAATGGATTTGAAATTGGTTTAGCGACGCTATTTCTTTTTCTTTGCTAACAAATGTATTGGTTTCTGAAGAACATAGAATCTCTTGTATTGAATCAGGAATTGCTTCAAAGTTTGATTCCCATAGTTCGTTGTACTGCCGGTATTTAATTTTTCGAGTGATATACAAGTGATACGTAAATCGTAGAAACAAATCCTGGATGGTCGGTACTACATTATTGACGATCATGGAGGATCCTTGGAATAGTGTTTTGAAATATTTCAAACAGATGCTGGTTGGATTTTTTCATTTGCAATTCCACTTCTTCCATCGTAAGGGGCGTTGGAGAAATCCCTGCCGCATAGTTTGTAACAATACTGATGCAGGCATACTCCATTTCCATTTCCCCCGCAAGGACAATTTCTGGGTAGCCTGTCATATTGACGATATCTCCGCCAAACATGGAAAACATTTTGATTTCTGCCGCTGTTTCATATCGCGGCCCTTCTGTAACCACCATGGTTAAATTCGATTGATACGAAACAGGAATCTCTTCAAAGGAAGTGACGATATGGTTGTTCAGAAAGGAAGAATAGGGTTGCGTTTGATCAATATGAGATACAGCAGGAACAAAATGATCGTAGAATGTATGTTTTCTATTTTTTGTAAACTCCAGGTAGGAAGAACAAGTTCCAAACATACCTGGCTCAAGATTTTTCCGCAATGACCCGCAAGCAGCTGTAGCAAGAATATGCGTAACTCCTACTTGATGCAACGCGCATAGATTGGCCCTATAATTTATTTGATGGGGTGGTATATGATGCTGCTTTCCATGACGAGGTAGAAAATACAGTTGTTCATCAAGAAATTGAATAGTTTCTATTGTCGCTGATCCATAGGGTGTTTGTAGTGTATTTTCCGTCACCGTTGTAATAGCTGGAAACGAACGAAATCCAGAACCACCTATAATACCTATTTTCATATGCTATAGCTCCTTTGTCCTGTCAAATTGTAAGCAATTTCATTTACTCTTTGAATTGCATAGTTCTCATCAAAAGAAACGATTGTTTTTTCTTTCATCACAAAAGTACCTTGTATGATAACAGAGTCAACCTCTGATCCATTGGATGCATATACAATGTTGGAAATAGGGTGATAACAGGGTGTAGACGATGGATGTTTCATAGTAAGAAAAACCAAATCTGCAAAGGCACCTTCTTGAATTACGCCGCATTGGTCGCCAAAGAGCCATTGACCAGGAATAGATGTACCCATTTGAAAGGTAGTTTGGGCATCAAGGGCCTTAGGATTCTTTGTAGGAAACACTTTTCCTAGAAGTGAAGAGAGTCTCATTTCCGCAATCATATTAATTTGGTTGTTTGAAGAAGCTCCATCCGTTCCAATGCTAACTTGAATTCCTTTGTCTAGATACGTTTTTATTGGGGCTATACCCGAGGAGAGTTTTAAGTTGGAGGAAGGAACATTTACAACCAACACATTCTTTTCCTTTAAGATTTGTTGTTCTTCTTCAGAAACATGGACGCAGTGGGCGGCAATAGTGGGGTTGTCAAACAATCCTGTTTCTGCGATTTTTACAATGGGAGCAACACCACCGTGGATGGCTTTAAAGTCATTCACTTCTTTTTCGGTTTCGTTTAAATGAGTATGAATACCAATGGCATGTTTTTGAGCAGTTTTGGCAATTTGAGAAAGAAAGGACAGATTGCACGTGTATGGTGCATGTGGTCCAAAAGAAATGGAGATTCTTCCATTTGCACTGTTGTTAAACTCATGGAACATTGCAAGCACCCTTTGAATGCCCTTTTCCCCTGATGAATCCATCATTCCTGGCGATAGCATGGCGCGAATTCCAGAATCATGAACTGCTTTAATCGTTTCTTCGGTAAAAAAATACATATCGTGAAAAAAAGTACATCCTGAACGAATGCATTCTGCAATGCCTAGTAGAGAACCATAGTAAACAGCTTCAGGAGTAAGCTTTGCTTCAATTGGGAATATTTTAGTTTCCAACCATTTGTGTAGCAGTAGATCATCTGCATACCCCCTGAAAAGAGTCATGGCCATATGTGTATGCATGTTCATCAGACCTGGAATGAGCAGTTTTCCTTTTCCTGAATATACGTCGTCTTCATCTGTATGGAGTGGTATTTTTTCCCCTATAGATTCTATGAATCCATTTTTTATATAAATATGACCTTTCACCCACTGCATATCTTTATTGATATAGGTGCAGTCTTTTAAAAACATGTAACCTCCTTCATCGTACAAGCTTGCAATTACCCAAAGCCACCACCAGAACCACCTCCACCTCCAGAGAAGCCGCCTCCACCAGAAAAACCACCACCGGATCCACTGCCACTAGACCAATTGCTTTTCCAGCCACTTGTTCGACCAGGACTAGTGTTTATTCTGTGCAATGTATGTTGAGTGGGTCCAACAGCGGTTATCCGCTTGGTTAAAGATTCTACCAGGAATGGACTTGTCCACAGTACATTTTGATGGAAAGCTGTGGATACTTGTTTTTCTTCAAATCCCGGAAGATGAAGCTTAAATGCTTTTAAAACTTTTTTACTAATTCCAAACATGGTAGCATACACCAGGAATTTTTCCCAGATGATAATGGAGTCTGCTTCATAGTGTTCTAAATTACTAAAATCTAGCAAAAACTGTTGAAGTGCCTTCCATTTGACAAACTCTTCTTTGCCCTTTATTGATCGCTTACGTAGATTACGTGCAAAAAAGCAATACAAAAAAGTGGGTATAAGGAGTAAGAGATACGAGGGTGAAAAAGCAAAAAGAATTAATGTTGCAAAGATCAAAAAAGATCCAAGAGAGCGAATGGTTGCAGAGGCTTTTAAAGAACCAGCATGGAACCAGTTTTTTTCTTTTGCATTTTTCTGCAGCTGAGTGCGAAATCTGTGATAGGGATACGCATACACCGACTTGTATCGTTTGATCTTCTTTTGAAGTTCTTTTATGGTGATCGTATCTTGTTTACTACGGAAGAGAATGTCTTGTAACAATGTTTTCTCGAAATCATGCAAAAAGATATCTTTTTTTACCCATGTCAATTGAGCATCATTTGGATCATCTACTACGGGCTCATACTGTATTATTTTTCGATGAATACAGTGCAGGATTGTAGCACTGACATATCTTTTGTGGAAATTTTGGTAGTAAAAAAGCATTCCAACTAGAGCAGGGGGGTCATCTGTAGGTGGTTCACGGTAGTAAGGTATTTCTTTAGCGCGGGGTTCTTTCCCGTATATGAAGTATAGCAAGATAAACAGTCCAACAAGAAGTATTGTAAGATATATGGGTATTCGGTTTACCAATCCTCTTTTCATATTGGCGGTAAGTGCTAGACGTTGTTCTTCCGCTTGGATGCTCTCAAGAATTGTGGTGTCGCTTTTATCTCCACCCCATGTAGTATCAAAGCTCTGAAAATAGGAAGAGGGAAGCAAAAACCTTACACCAAAAGTTTCTCCTGGTTGGATATTGTTACAATAGGCTCTAAATTGTGTTTCATTGACTTTTTCCGTAATACCCTGCAAGGGTCCGTGGCCCCAAATATGGTATTGATCCATTGGAAAGGGTTGATCCCATCGGATAGTTCCTTCTAATTCAAAAACAGGTAGTGGCCAGTTTTTTCCCTGGAGCTGCCAATAGAATTGTCCATAGTCTTTGTAAAGATCAATGCTTCCCAAAATATCATAGGTAAAAGTTATAGTTTTGGTTTCATCGGTTGCATCAAAATAATAGTAAACTGTGTATTCACTGGAGCTTTCTTCGATATAGAATGTAGAAGGCGTTGGCTCATGTCTTGGTGATTCTGTGAAGGGATTACCATCAATGGATACAGAAAAATCTTCTATACGAGTAAAATCCTTTTTTTCAAGAGTGTAGTAACCATAAGAAAACGATCCATAAAAAGAAAACTGGCGTGTCTCTTGGATTGATACATTTCCGTCTTCCAGAATATGTACATCAATGGTTGCCTGTGTGCAGTCAACAGATTTACACTGACCGATGCGAGGATGTGCAGGAAAAAACAAAAAAGCTAAAAGTAGTGCTAATACAAAGAACGGGAATATGCGTAATCGTTGGAAAAGTAATCCAGTCTTTAAGACACCATGCTGTTCTTTCATCGTTTTCTCCTATTTTAGAAGGGAATGATGGGATGATCCTATGATCGAAGAAAGGGTTATTTCATTATTGGCGCAGTAAGTATCTAGATCTTGAATCATGGTAGGCAAAACAAACGGATTTACAAGATTCATTGTACCAACTTCTACTGCAGATGCACCTGCACATATGAATTCGATTACATCAGAAGCACACTGGATACCCCCGCACCCTATAATTGGTAATGTGGGGTGAGAAGAGTATGCTTCCCAAACAACGCGCAATGCAATGGGTTTGATGGCAGGACCAGATAATCCAGCAAAAATTTGTTGAAAGAAAGGTTTTCTAGTTACTGGGTCAATGGCAATTCCTCGAATTGTATTACCAATACAAACTGCATCAAAACCTTCTTGTTGGATGACTTCCAATATTTCAGCAAGAGAGTATGCTTCGAGTGCAATTTTAGCGATTAAAAAGTGATCTGTAGCTTTTCGAACTTGATGGAGTGTTTCTTGTAAAGTATACTTATTCTGGCAAAACTGGATGCCATTTTTGTGAATATTTGGGCAGGATACATTCACTTCGATTGCATCCACTCGGTATGGATCGATGGCATGAGTTAATTCAACAAATTCATCAACCGTAAAGCCAGCAATGCTAACCCATTTTGAAGTATGGAGTGACAAAACAAAAGGCATTACTTCTTCTAGAAACCACTTTACTCCTTTGTTTTCTAATCCGACAGAGTTTAGTATCCCTCCGGGAGTTTCATAAATTCTTGGTAAAGGATTACCTTGTCTAGGATGAAGAGTGATACTCTTGGTTAACAATGCCCCCAACTGATTGATATCGTAGAGAGAATGGACGATGGAACCATTTCCAAATGTTCCAGACGCTGGAACAATTGGATTTTTTAGTTGGATAGAATGACCGGAAGATTGAAGGGTAACCTGCATGCAGTTATTGCTCATGATAGACTCTCCCAGACAACACTCGATCCATCAAATGTGGGACCATCTTTGCATACCGTTTTCATACCTTCTTTTGTGAGAAAAGAACATCCAAGGCAAATGCCAAAGCCACAAGCCATTCTGGATTCAAGGGATACTTCAATGGGGATATTATTTTTAATACAGTGTTTTGTTACGTTTTGCATGAGTTTTGTGGGTCCACAGCTATAGATTTTCAAAGGAGAAGTGGTAGATTCTCTTTGATACTTTTGGAGAAGATTTTCTGTAAACTGAAGTAAATGATGATTGGAAGGGCTGAAGTCTGCATGGATATGTAGATCAATGCCATTTCTTTGGAGTAGATTTGCAGGAATCCATTCTTCTTCATAGGATGTCCCATACCAGAGTTCAAAAGGAGTATTGGCGTAGTATTTTGTCAAAAAATGCAAAGGAGCTATTCCTAAGCCTCCACCAATGAGTACATTCAATCCTCCTTCTTGTGGAATAGAAAAGGGATTGCCACAGGGAAGAAGCATTTCCAAGGAATCCCCAACTTTTTTTTCAGATAAATTCGTAGTCCCTTTTCCTACAACTTTGTACACAATGGACACAATGCTTGGAGAAGCATCAAAAACACTAAAGGGCCTTTTCAATAGTGTCGTATGTTTACCAGGACAGGAAAGCTGGACAAATTGTCCGGGTTCAACAATTAGATTTATCTCTGGATATCGCAAAGAAAGTAAAAAAATATGTTTTGCGATGCATTGATGCTCAATAACTTCACCATTTGTTTTGATCACTGTACACAACCTTCCCTTGAAAAATTGTGGAACGAATTCTTCCTTTCAACTTTTCTCCAATAAAAGGAGAATTGGAACTTTTTGAGAAGAATTTGGAGGGAACAATGTATTCTTGCTCATCGACTATTGTCAGGTTTCCTAGAGTTCCTGGTTGAATTGAGCCATGGTTTTGGAGTTTTAGAATAGAATTGGGACCATTGGTAAACAGATGGATGAGTTGGGGAAAAGATATCCAACCTGAAGAAACCAAAGCAGTATAGCTAGCTGCAAAAGCAGTTTCGAATCCAATGATTCCAAAGGGAGCATTACAAAAGTCAGTGTTCTTTTCGGAGGCACTATGAGGAGCATGGTCTGTTCCAATACACCGGATGATCCCACTTCGAATTCCTTCTTTCAATGCTTTTTGGTCGACTTCTGATCGAATGGGGGGATTCATTTTGTAATTCGTGTTGGTTATGTCGATATTTTTTTCTGAAAAATATAAATGATGGGGTGTAGTGTCAGCTGTGAAACGATAGGATGCATTTGATAGTCCCATTAGTACATCTATGGATTGTTTGGAGGATAAATGTGTGAAATGAGGAGAATAATCCTCTTCATGGCAAATCAATACATCTCTTGCAACGCATGTGGATTCAGATGAAGAAAGGATGCCGGGATATCTTAGTTCTGGAGAAGCATTCTCTGAGTCGATTTCACCATTGGACAAGATGGCTGTATCCTCCTCGTGAAGGATGCAAACGTAATTCTTTTTTTTAGCTTGCTGAATAGCTTTTCGAAACAGGGGTGGATAATTGAGTCCAACTCCATCATCGGAAAATACGAATGGTACATTGTTGTTTCGATCTAAAGGGGGTATGGAGTGGTTGCATAAAAATAAACTTGATAATTCATTACCTCCCAAACCTAATGTAATGGATCCAGCCTGTATAACTTCAATAGAACTCTTTTGCTGAATGACATCAAAAAGGTTTTTCCATTTTTGTGGAGAATCAATTACTGGAGTTGTATTCGCCATCGCTACGACAGTAGTATATCCTCCAGCAGCGGCAGATCTTGTACCTGTAGCAATGTCTTCTTTATGGGTTTGACCTGGTTCACGTAAGTGACAATGGATGTCTACAAAGCCAGGAACAACAAATTGATTAGTTGCATCGATTTCTGTATCGCTCGTTTTGGTGATTGAATTGGATACTTCTGCTATCACACCATCCTGAATACGAACATCAAGTTTTTGAAATCCTTCCAAAACACCTATAAAAACATACCCATTTCGTATGAGGATGTTTCCCGTATTTTTCATAAGTTTGCCTCTTTTTAAATAAACATTTGTGCATATTATAGTATATACAAATGAAGTATTGCATTCTATCAGTGTAAAGAAATGAGAAATCATGATTAGAGCTTACTATTCAGATCAGGAAACAATGCAAACTACTCAAGTTTCAGACCTAACAATGAAGAATATTTGGATTCATTGTATTCGGCCAACTTTTGATGAACTTACCGCTTGTTCTGAAGCAACAGGTGCTAGCATGGAGCTTCTCCGTGCTGCATTGGATATGGAAGAAGGATCACGAATTGAAATTGAGGATGATCAGATGATCGTTATTATTGACATCCCCATTTATGATGAAAACATGAAGAACGAACGATTTTTTGATACCATCCCTTTAGGAATCATTATTTTGAAGGATAAAATGATAACTGTATGTCTTCAAGACAACTCCATCACTTCTGAACTGGAAAATGGGAAACCAAAAATCCATACGTTTAAAAGAACACGATTTTTACTACAACTTTTGTATAAAACATCGCAAGTGTATATTCGATATCTACGTCGGATTGATCAACAAACTGACCAACTTGAAATTGCAATGCATAAAGCAACAGAAAACAGGAAACTCACCCAACTGTTGAATCTCCAAAAAAGTATCACCTATTTTTCTACCTCTCTTCGTTCTAATGAAGCTACGGTAAGTCGACTTCGTAGTTCACAATTCGGGTATACCAATGATCCAATTCTTCATGAGGGAAGAAGATTTCTTGCGATGTATGAAGAAGATCAGGAACTTTTGGAGGATGTTCAGACAGAAAACAAACAAGCTATAGAAATGGCTGAGATTTATGGACGCATTCTTGAAAGTATGGGGAACATTTTTAGTTCCATGATCTCTAACAATCTGAATATGGTGATGAAACTTCTAACTAGCATTACTTTAATTGTTTCTATACCCACATTAATTGCTAGTATATTGGGTATGAATGTTGCATTTCCTTTTGATTCTAAACCTTTAAGTGCTTTTTGGGCTACGATGGCATTTATGCTTTTGCTTACAGCCATTTTAATTGTTATCTTAAGAAAGAAAAACCTATTATAGGGAGGAACTGATATGCAGACCAAAAAAAATAATGATCGATTCAATCTATTTCTAGGGATCATAGTGATTGTAGCGGGAGTTTTTTTTCTCTTGCAGAACCTATTTCCTCACATGTTTTTATGGTCTTATTTTTGGCCTTTATTACCCATTGTTCTTGGTCTAACATTAATACAAATGGGTAGTACGTTTCGTGACGGAGGTCGTCCCTTTTTCCTTATCACTGGTTCTATGCTGATTATGGCGGGGCTTCTTATTTTAATTCAAAGTTTTCTGCAAAATCCTTATTGGTGGTCATATGCTTGGACTTTGATTTTTCCTGGTGCTTTTGGTGTGGGACAAATCATATGCGGGAGTGTCTCGTCAAGAAAAAAAATCAACAATAGCGGTATTTCTCTTTTTGTTCTGGGGATTGTATTTTTTATCGTTGGATTGATTCTCTTTCAATTTGTTTTTCAAAATGCATTCGTGACCGATACTACAAGAACTCAATTAAACTATGGTTTTATTTTGGTTTGCTTGGGTATTTTCATACTGACTCCAAAGAAGTTCTATCTCGAATCCTCGAATTTTGATACAAAACGTTTCTTCCACTATAGAAAAGTTAAAGATGTAAACGAAGCACAGGATTTTATGGACTCTTGGGATCAAAGGAAGGAATCTCAAAATGAGAGTGCCATCGAAGTAGATGAGTCTATCGGTAAGGTCAACGTAAACAGCGACACCGAAAAAGTAGAAGATTTGTTAACTCATTGATGTAATGGCAAAGCTATTCGAGTTAGTGCTTCGTCACTATGATATATATCCATTGATGCAAGCAGAGGATTTTCATAAATTACTTTTTCAGGCTACTCGCGGTCCTATCCATTCTTTACAACATCTAGAGAAGGCAAAAAAATATTTTTTCAAAGAATGGAAAGAAACATCTACTACTGAAGATAATATCCCATGTTTTGAAGATATTTCTTTACACTCCTCACTTTTTCGAGTGCATTTTGCACCATTAAAAAAGAAAGGTGCACGACCAGAGTTACTCTGGGAGTTTTTTTTGGAAACCAGCAGAACATTTGTTGAAAATTGTTCTCTCTATGGAGCTATTATGCAGGAGTTTATGCAGATCACAAAAAGTCCTCCTCTATCTTATTTAGAGAAGGACTTTGGGATTCTTTGGGAAAAATCGAAGGAAGATTTTCTCTATATACCCACTCATTCAGAAATGTATCGAAATGTGTATCAACCTCACTATAGGCTTGTATCTGGGGAGTATTTACTGGAAATTATTCAATAACAAAGGACTGTAACGGTTTTGTTACAATTATTGAATGATTACCAATTCGTCAAATGATCATTCAGATTTTTCAATATCTCCTTGCCAACTTGGAAAACCTTGTAGGAGAGAATGGACGTTTTGGTATCCTGCGTTGACTACCCATTCTGCAGCTAGGAGGGATTTTGCTCCCGTTTTGCAGTACAGTATAACAGGGATAGATTCTGTTTGTTCATTGGCTATGGGAAAATCGGTTGTTATAGAGTTAAAATCAACATGTAGAGCACCAGGAATGTGACCATTTTTGTAGGCAGTTTCATCACGAAGATCGAAAATGAGAAGTTCAGTCTGTTGATCTACTTCTTTTTGCAAATCATCTGCTTTTATGCCAGACCAAAACGTCACGCATTCATCTTCACGAATTGGAATTTCTTTTGGATATTGGATATCAATGGTATTGGGAGGAGTCCAATCCACCTGAGCTCCTAAGGTTTCTGATACAAATCGCAGCGGAACCAATGTTCTTCCGTTTTGAATAAAAGGGGGAACATCTAGTATTTGTTCAAATACTTCTCTGTCTACTTTTATTTGAGCTGTAGTAGATCCAATGATCAGTGTGATTGTAGATTTTCCGATGATATAGGAGACGGTGTCTACTTTTTTTGTTTCTTCAGACATGGTAAATGACACTTCAGCATCTAGCTGTTCACCAATCCATCGAAATGGTACCATTGTTCTGCCATTTACGACTAGTGGAGGGGTTTCTAGTACGAGTTTTTCTCCATTTACAGTTGCGTTGGCATTGTCAGTATGCATCTGGAGTACTTTTTGTTCCATTGGTTTGATGTAAATGTTTATAATTGAGGATAGACGAGAATTCTCAACAGAACCGACTAATATCTTTGCGCTTGCAATGCTTTCAGTGTCAGCACCGTCTGAACAAAGAATGCGAAAGCCCAGTTTTGTTGATTGTTTTGGTTGTAAAGGTCCAACATCAAATTTTTCTTGTACAGAAAAACCATCCAACTCGACTTTTAAACCAATCTCCACAGGTGGTTTACGTGTTACAGAGACTGTAAATTTGCTTTCCTGATCTAATAGGTTAGTAAAAGGAACTTCGATGTAGGTAGTAGTACCTTTCGCTACGGGTATCATAAAACTAGTTTGAGGTAGTAATTTTTCCTCTGCTTGAGTAACAAACAAGCTGCACACAGAGAAAAGTAGGACGAATGAAAAAACACTCGCTAAAAACTTTTTCATATAAATCTCCTTTACGTGTTAGTTTTCGCCATCTTCATTGGATTAATCTGCATATGCAGTAATCATATCGCGTGTTTTCTGTAAATAAGTTACACCTTTTCGCAATTCTTCCATGCAAGATTCTATGGTTTCAATATCTTGTGTATGGACAGCAGTGGGAAGATCGGTTACCATTCTTTCAAAATGTCTAATTGCAGCTAGATATTCTTTGTGGATGTACAACAAGTTTTCGGAAGGGGACATGATTTCCGATTCTTCGATCAGTGCCTGCATGTAGAATAATACTTCGTAAATATTCTCTTCCCATTCTTCTAGATTGGATCCTTTTGATTGCAATACTTGGTTAAGGTCAGAAAACAAATCTGCCCATTTTTTTGTATGATTTTCCAATTCATTGACATAGAGAAGGTCAGGATTTTGAACCAATGTCTCAAGGGATTCTTGGTTTACGGCAATTTGTTTTTGCTGCTCCGAAGAAGGAGGTTTAATCCTTTGAGTTGAACTACCGTTGTTGCTGATGATGAATATGCCAATGTTTCCACAAATGACGATAACAATACCCCATATCCACCAATTTTGATACCAACTTCTCTGTGTTATTTTGTCTATACTCATGGAATAAAACCACCTTGTTTATGTATCTAGGTATATATAAGTTCTTTACATTCATTCAGTTAAAAATATACTTATTTTTTTGAAGAATGGTTTGTAATTTTTCATGCGTTACGAAGTATAGTATATAGATTCTATGCTTTTAATCATAGCTTGGAGGATTGTACATGGGCAGAGAACAGAAAATTAAACAACTTCGCAAAGAAGGAATCTTGAAGTCTGTAAAGGTAGATAAAAAAAGAAAATCTGCAATACGGAATATGTTTATATGGATTCCAACAACGATCATTATCGTTGTACTTGTATTTGGTATGTGGGCATATTCGGCGAAAGATACAACCGCAGTTGTTAACGGAACAAGGATTACGAACAATGAAGTCAATGAATTGCTCGAACCAATTAAAAGCCAAATGCAACAAGAAGGTATAAATCCGGATGATCCGGAACAATCAGCGAATGTTGAGAAGTATAGAAGCAGTGTTGTAGAGATGCTGATTAATAAAACTTTAATTGAGCAATATGCAAAGGATCATTCTGTAACAATTTCTGAAGAAAAACTGAATGAAGAAATTGACAAAGAAATGAAAAATATTCGTTCTCAATATGCTTCTGAAGAAGAGTTTTTAAATCAGATTCGTCAATCGCCTTTGCGCAATGAAGAAAATCTTCGCAAAGAGATTCGCAAATCCATTGAACCGGCACTTTTTGAAGATGCTGTTTTAGCTGATCAATATAATGCAATTAACATCACAGAAGAAGATGCACGAATATTTTTTAATGCTCCCGCAAGCATTGAAGCTCAAAGAATTTTCATTACTACAGATCCAGAAATGGATGAAGCAACATTAAAAGAAAAAGAAGATCAAATCACCGACATACGAACCAAAATTGTTAACGGTGAACTATCTTTTGAAAAAGCTGTTACAGAGTACTCCGAAGACAATGCCACCAAGGTTAACGAAGGGAAAATGTATCTTCAAGAAGGTGCATATGAAGAAGAACCCGAACTGTGGGAATCAATTCAGACATTAGCCGAAGGCGATATTTCAGGAATAGTGAAATCTGATAAAGGTTTTAGTATTATTAGAGTGATTTCGGTATCTCGAAATCGAGATCAGTATAACGAGCCAGAGCACGTAGATATTTTGAAAATTATTCTAGAAGCACCAAAAGGAGCCGTTGAAGCAGAGATTAATGAGTTGCAAACCAAAGCCAGCGGTTATGTCAATACAATTCGATCTGGTAAAGAAACTTTTGAGAATATTGCTACTACTTATTCTGCTGTACCAGATCAGGGACTTACTCCTAATCCTTTGTACAGGGGTTCCAACCCTCCTTTGGACGACGTTGTTTTTGGCTCTTTGAAAGAGGGTGCAATTTCTGATCCCATCAAAACGAATGAAACGACTTTTGAAATTGTGAAAATTGTGAAAAAGTATCCCGCAAAAATGGCTGTGTTTGAAGAAAT
>CAZOYI010000296.1:0-15230 GCA_964583965.1 uncultured Caldisericota bacterium | reverse complement strand
TTCCGTTACATCGACTGGGAAGTGTATCCTTCTAAACAAATTGGTATGTCTGTGAAAATTGACAAACCTTTCCAAGTAGAACAAACTTCTCAAATTGACATTACTGTTGATCCTGCTCCTCGAGCTGCTTATTGGGAAGACGGCGTATACCATGAAGCTGAAAAGGTATACATCTTGATTCAGAACACCGAAGGCCCAACAAGTGACAAGATTTATGAAGATTACAAAGTAATCACGGCTGACAACCCCGTTGCTACTTTCCAGTTCACTCCTTATCGCGGAACATGTCCTCCCAATGGACAATATGCAGGCTTTAAGAAAGAATGGAAAAGTGGCAAATGGGTCTTAAAAGACTATGATCATCGAGTTCGCATTGTGGCCATTAAGGATGACGGCGGTGTAAGCCCTGCTCCTAAAACCCACTATATCGATGCATCTGGTAAAACAAAGGATATCAAGCTTATAGATCCTTTCTGGAAGCTTCATGATAACCAAGGCGATCTCCGCTGGGGACATATTGAAGGGGGCAAAGCCTGGGGTCCACCTAGATACCAAGTACCTCCATTCCCAGAAGATCTCATGAACAAGTATGATTGCTATGCACAGAAGAAGTACAACGTAGCTCCAGAAGGTATTAAGTTCAGCGCTTCCAAGAAGTGTGTGGGCGTTCTTGATCAAAGATTCCCCAACTTAACCATGAAACTGGAAGACGTTGACAATCCTAACGATGTAAACGATCCCAATGGCATTCGCATTTCCGTACCAGATGGCGAAGAAGTCGCTGTCTTCTACAATGCACACAATGCCGGAGTCGATTATCTCTTTACCGGATTTGCCATGTCTAATGGCGTAGTTACTTCTCAAAAAGTTATTGTTCAAGTTAACCTTGATGGTACGTATTTGTATTGGAATTGGGACGATGTAGGACCACATCCTGGAATGCTAGATGCCGGAGACGTATTATGGAATCCGAATCCAAAATTCCCCAACGAAGGTCCTGAAAGAATTCCCAATTGCGTCAAAGTAGAAGAACGACCAAACTTTATTGATGCTGATTGTTCACAAGACAAAAATCAATGCAAAGTTTGCGGTGATGGTTTCGAAAAACTCGGATATGTTTCTTATGGAGACATTTTTGGAGATTTCTTTGTAAGCACCTTTGGTGTACCATCTTACCTCATGAATTATGGCGAAAGAACCACCACGGACGAAGGTGGAGAAATTCAAGTCGCAGTATTGGCCCGTGACGCTGCAACCAAATTGGAAGTACGAGTTTGGACCCAAAATATTATTTTTGATTACAACTCTACTATCACACATCCTCCTTATTTTGTAGTGGATAAACCTGTGGCTCCTGTAGGCGAATTTGACTTTGATGTCAATACCTACCCCAATGTCCCATATAGCGGTGCTCGCAACTGGGAAACCATGGGAATTGATTATTGTGGTGTACAATCCTTCAAAGTATTGGCTCCCGATCCATACGTGAACTTTGTAGAAATGTCTACTATTGACCACGCTCTTCAAAATTCACAAGTCAACTACACAGCTGGCCCAAGTGCTTTGTCGAAAATGAACGTACCTACACCTCAAATTCAACATCCATACAACCCCTTAATCCTTGATGTAGGAAAAGACTGCCGCGCATATCCTGGCGGACAAACCCATACTGGAAGAGTACAGGGTGTTGTTACTGCTGGTGGCGTGACCCGTACCGACCAAGACCATAGCGGTTGGAATGCATATCCAGCCATTTGGTGGTGGTATTGGTATGATGATGTGGACTACAACAATTTCACAGACTTCAACCGATTGGGTACGGAATTCTTCCCCTTAACCGATTACGGTCTGTATTTCATCCTCAAAGACATTGATGGAAATCATTTGAGTTTTGACGACGATACCCCCATTGATTTCAAACTCCGCAGAGTAGTCATTGATGGACCTTTCGCACAACCCAAAATCTTTGATGATAAGAAAAATACCGTAACCTCCGATTATGAGTACAATGGCTTACGTCATGTACCCATTGCTTATGATTGGTCTGGCGAAGTCGTTATTGATTCTGCCAATATGAGAGATTATGAACATAGTTGGGGACAAGATTGGACCAACGTGGACCGTGATGGTGGTACTTACCGCTATACCAATCCACTCTTGGTTGACAACAAGCAACTCAACTACACTGGTCTTGAAAACGTATTCCGTTTTGAAGAATGGATTCCTATTTCGTATGGCAGACTTAACGTTTCCGTTACCCTTTGGGACGGTACTGTTAAGATCTATCAAGATTGTTGCGCAGAACCTCCAACCGATGGTATTGATGTTCATGCCTTGGAAGTTTCTTCCGACAAAGACAAAGTAACAGCCGATGTAGACAACAAACTTGAAATTACTGTCAAAGAATACGAAGTAATGCAATCTGTTCAGCCTGCAAACGATGCCTTTGTCTATGCATGGCAAGACCGTGGTATTTTGAATCCTAGAACCAATCTTTATGATGGTGCCGGAGACGGTTGGGTAACCAATCCACCTCATTCTTCCGATTTCTCTGATCGTGCTCCTCAGTACTTCAGCGAAGACGACCTGAATGAAGACGGAAAGATTTCCTTTGGCGACAAAGAAACAGAAATTATTGGTTCCTATGACTTAGCCACCAATACCTGGACAGGCGGTGTCATTGATGCCAGAACCTTCCAACGTAACAATGGTGTCTATGTATTTGATCTCTCTGAAGCCAATGGTTCTCGAATTGATACCGTTGGTGTTGATTTCGGTGGAGATAGAGGCGATCCTGATCACGTAATTTCAGAATTTGAAACTTTACCTGTCATGGTTACCGCTTACAAGTATGGCGACGACAACAACGATCGTAGTTTCCGTCCGCTCTACTCCTTCCCTGGAACAACTCCTCAGTACTCTCACGAAGTTTATCTCTCTGGTCAAGCCTTTATCGAAGTTGCTCCTATTATGGATCTTTCTGTATCCGTACAGCCCAATCCATTAACTGCTGGTGTAACTCCTGAATTGGTTGACCCTGTTTCCCCATTGTCCTTCTCTTTAACCAACGAAGAAGGAGAACCTGTTGATTTAACTCGTGGTGTACCTGACAGTGATGGAAAAACCTATGTAGAAGATGACGACATTTGGAATCATCTCTTCAAAGACATCCATCCTGATCCATTACCAGAATATTACTGGGTTCGTACTGATCTTCACAATGATGACAATACGAAGATTTCCAACCGTGAACTTTACAGCACTCCTGCAAAACCTTTCCAACCCATCAAGATTGACTTCAGTCTTGCCAAAGATGGAAAATATGCATTCAGAGGCTTCTGTGCCAACGATGAAGGTGAATTTGATGTTTACATCTATACACCTGATCGTAAACATGCTGCCAAAGCCAATGTTAAAGTTGTATTGCCAACCGTTGAGTATTCCATTGTCAACACCGAAGATCCATCTGGTACTGAATATCAGGTACCAGGAGAACCAGACTTTGTCTTGACTGCTGCTGATAATAGAATCTACAAGCTTACTATTACTGCTAAGAACGCACAAGATCTCCTCTTGAAGGGTGTTAGCAAAGGCGTAAGTACTTGTGGCGGAGGAACTAGGAATACTGCTCGATTCACTCCCTATTCCACACGACCTGCTTCCTTTGATTTCACTGAAAAAGATCGTTATCTCTTTGCAGAACATTTCTTACAAGATCTGTATCCGTTTACATTGAATGTAGGATTTGACTTCAACGATAACGGTAAAGTAGATTGGCGTAATGCTGAATTGTTCAGCTTAGGTGCTTTCAACCACACCCAAAGAGCTTCCAATCAGATTACTCTTGGTAAAGTATATTACAATACTTGCCTTGTCATGTATGATGAAGAATCCGTTAAGGGTGGTTGGGATGTAACCCCCAATCCTAACTTAACTCCTCCTCTCGTTGGATGGGGTCTTGGTGCTATTTACAATAGCGCTCACAAAGGCGGTTACCTATTCTCCGATATTGATGGGAACAAACGTTTCGATTATCATGATTCTCTTGGACTTGATGTAAACGCTCAAACCACTTTCTACGTCTTTGCTGAAGATCTTTGTTGGATTGGTGGATTGGTTGGAGACAATGAGTATTGTAACAACCCCGATGAAGCCGACCTTGCTGGTTATCCACCACCCAACAAACAAGATCCTGCTTCTGTAGAAAAACGTTTCCACAGAGCTCAAGATTCCTCTGATTACAGCACCAATGATGGATCCTTCTTACTGGATTGGGAAGCATTCCCCAACAAAGAAGTTCAAATTGGATCTCCATCCTTACGTGTACTCAGAGCTGAAACAAGCGAAGAATTAGGAAAAGATCTTGTGAATCCTTCCAATTACGATCTTGTTTATGCGATTGAAAACCATTTAATCGTTGAAGTTCGTCCTGCTGACAACCGTGATCGTGAAATGCATGAAGATGGCCGTGTCTATATGATCGGTAACCAACATCAAACTGCTATTTATGGTCATACCAAAAAATCAGCAACCGATCCAAAGGTTATGGTAACAACACTTCACTTCACTCCTACCGGACTTGGTGAAGATATTGCTGGTATGGGTTATTTCAACAAGAATAAGTATTACTTAACAGCTCCTTATGATCTGAAGAATACTTCCACCTATACTGTCCGCAATATTATCGAGTTTGACTCTGTCGTCGGACTCCAAGTTCATGTCATTCCAGAAGGTCCATTGCATCCTAACAAGACCACTGGTGTGAATGTTAAAGTCACAGAAATTGGTACACAAGCTCCTGTTGAAGGCGCTAATGTTACTGCCAAAGGTCCTGGCGTAAATGCTTCCAAGAAAACCGATAAAGACGGTATGGCTGTCTTTGAAATTACACCAAATGACAAAGGCATGGTCGTATTTACTGCTACCAAAGAAGGACGTATTATCGGAGTAGCCGAACTTCCAGTTATTCCTGATACCTCTGCTCCTTGGCTGCAACTCGATCCTGTGAATCCTTTAACCAACAATCCTAGCCAAAAAGTGACTGGCCGCACCAATCCTGGTAACAAAGTTACCTTGAATGGTACCCCAGCCCAAGTCAATGATGACGGTTCCTTCACCGGAACAGTTACATTGAAAGAAGGATTGAACACCATTGTTGGTGAAGCTGTGAATCCAGCTGGTTTGAAAGTTCGCAAGCTTATCACTGTCACCCTTGATACGACTCCTCCAAACATCTTCTTAGATGATCCTGGAAAGATTATTTATAGCACAGACATTGATCCTTATCAATTCACTGGCCGTGTAGATATCTATTCCACCGTCACTATTAATGGTGTGAAGGCTGAAGTTGTCCACGATATCTGGAAGGCCAAAGTTGCCATTAAACCCGGCATCAACACCCTTACCATGGTTGCTGTGGATCAAGCTGGCAACAGTGCTACTTCTACTGCTGAAATAGAAGTTTGGGAACGAACCATCATCAAACTCACTGTCGGTAACAAAGAATGGACCAAAAATGGCGAAGCTCTCCAAGATTTGGATGTTGAAGCTCAAATCATGGCCGGCCGAACCATGGTACCTCTTCGTGCTATTGCCGAAGCATTTGGTGCTGTAGTCGATTATGATGATGTTTCCAAAGGTATTACTATCACCTTAGGTGACGAAATTTCCATCGTCATGACGATCGGTGATGTAATTGCCAATGTAAATGGCGAAGAAGTAACACTTGATGTAGCTCCTGTTGTCCAAAATGGTCGTACTTTAGTACCCATCCGTTTCATCTCTGAAGCATTTGGCGCTGAAGTATTATGGGATGCTGCAACACGTACTGTCACCATTATCCGAGATACTCTTCCCTAAATAAGAGCAATCTTATTTGGTTGAGATCTAAAAAAGCCCTGGTGGAATTCCCCCAGGGCTTTTTTTATGCCTTTTAGTTCTGTGCAAAGTTGGTTTTGCCCAGTTAAAATGAAGCGTGGATCCTATTTTATAGTTTTTGCCGGGTAGTAAATTGTTACTTTTTGCGTTTCTGCTTCCCATTCAACGGAAGCCCCCAGGTTTTCACTAATAAAGCGAAGGGGCACAAGAGTTCGTCCTTCTACGATGATAGGGGGAGCGTCAATCGAGATTTCTTTACCATTTACAATCGCTATTTTCTTACCAACGAAAAGTGTAACTACAAAATCCCCTTTGGTGAAAGTGACCGAACGGTCTTCTGCGTTCCATTCTACTTCTGCTTCAAATACTTTTTCGCTCAGGAATCGAATGGCGACATAAGTGCGACCTTGAAAAATAGCAGGGATACTTCCCTTATCTAAAGGGATTTCAATGGTATCATTCAGAAGTGCAACCTCACTGCCTATTTGTACGACAATCTTATTTCCCACTGCCTCAACAGAAACATCAATGATTCTGGAGTCAGGCTGAAGATCTGGAAACGATATCGTAATGTTTGCTTTATTCAGCTCCCAACACTGCAATTTTGATCCATCAATTTCATATATCATTCTGTCTGAAGGATATACTCCCTTGGGTTGAGGAAATGAAATCCAAGGGACGTCAGAACTAAGGGTATAGGAAAATTCCCCATCAGTCGGATCAACCGTACATGGGATCGTAAATGATTTTGTTTCAAAAACAGAGAACTTCTCATGAAAAAGCGAAATGGTGGGGAATGTAGGGACTGGTTTTTTGGCTTCCGTTAGCATTATCTTGTGATACCGAAAATTCCCAAAATCGGACACATAGATCGGATCATTTTTCGTAGAATGGTTTTTTGCCATACGGACTTTCCATGCACCATAGAAAAGATCCGGGTGTAATTGGTAGTATTCTTTATTGATAGCAGGTTGTATCGTTCCTCTTTTGCCATAACTCTGCAGGACATTGCCATATGTATCAAACTCATATATTTTATCTGCCATGACATCCGTAACGATAAAAGTATCCTCGCGAAGAACAAATGATGAAAACACTCCCCATACTTCTGTCTCATAATCCTTTGTTTTTAGTGGGATGACTTCCATTAAATCAGCATCGGAATCAAACACAAGAAAGGTTCGATTGTCTGCATCCAGAAAATAGAAAAGTTCTTCTTCAGTGTCATAGCAGAAATCTAGCCAAAAGGGATTCTGCTCGGGTTCATAGTCAGAAGATTCGAACGTGAAATAGTATTCTTCCACGATATCTCCCCAAGAATCAATGGCGTAAACAACAGGATACTTTCCTTCTTCCTCATCGGTGCAGAGAACATACACAATTTCATCAAACACTTCAATACTAGTAGAGAAAAGAAGAGAAGAGTCACTCATGATATCTGAGACATAAAGAAGTTCCCATTCTTCTGTTTCCAGTGAATAGCGGCAAATGGAAAGAGAGGTTAAGAGAAAAGCATTGGATAGATACAAATACTCATCTTCAATTTCCATATCGAGCATTAAAGGCATGAAATTGACCATATTCATGATACTGCTGACAACTTCAATATCAATGGGAATTTGTTTTACGAATTCTCCCTTTTCGTTAAAAACATTGATCATGTCTTGACCCAAGCTAGTTTCGTACAACCAATGATTCTCATCGATTGCGAAAGCAGAAGATCCACAAATCTGTCCTTCTTGCGATGGATATGAACCAATTCGAATAGCGGACTCATTTTGAATGCAGAATGTTCGGTATTGAAATAGATCTTCCATCATGCCCAAGGTGATCCATGTAACGGTTTCATTTTTTACATCTAAAAAAGCAGGGAAGAATCCAGTATCTTTTATTTTAAGGGGCTTTTGTTTATCGAGAGATAGTTTGTCATCTTCTTCTACTATTTTCCAAGGAATGATTTGGCAACCTTTCATGCTCATTAACCCGTCAATATTCAAGCCACTTGCATAGAGAGTATCATTGTTAAAAAATGAGGTAAACTGAAGGGCTTCCTCTTTTTCTTCGTAATTGTATTCCAACAGAACTTTTCCTTCTGCATCGGTGATGCATACGGTATCAATACTGCAAAAAGCAATTTTAGATCGGTCAGGGCTTACAGAGAAACTGATTAGGGTGGGGTAAGGATCGCTGCTCAATTGAGTGTCTTCAATAACAAAACTTTGCAAAACATCTCCTTTGTTATCGAGTACGAATAGTTCTAATTGAGTTTCAGTAGTATGATCTTCCCCTGTTGAGTATTTTTCGAGAGAGAGAATATTTAACTGATCATCGACCACACAATACATGGATTGGACAGAACTTTCTTCGTGTGGTGATGAAAATTCTGGAATAGGTATGGATCGTACTTTTTTACCTTCCACCAGAGAATATACACTCAGAGATTTTGCATCTTCTACAATGACACACTCATTGGTGGATAGGATTTGAAGAGATGGTTTTATAGTGATGTTTTCTTGGGGTGTATATTGTCCTGGGTTTATCACGGGTCCATTGCCAAATATTGACGATATCATTCGTAAGCTGTCTACCAATTGTAGATCTTTATACATAGGGGATTCAACAGGAAAACGGCGGATGAAAGTACCTGTTTCTGCTTCAAAAAGGGAAATGCCAAATATGTCTGCAATATATACGATTCCATCAGCATAGGATCCAGCATAGGGCATTACTAGATCTCCGCCGATGGGGCCATACCCGATAATAGTAGACTCATTTTGTCCTTTAACAGATGGTAAAGATGAGAAAGAACATAGGGAAAATAAAATGACAATTGAAATAAATACTGATACAACTTCGCGATAATGATTCACTTGTTTCCTCCTAAGAAATCTAAATATAACACAAGAAAAGAATGATTTATTCTACCACTGGGCGATATTTTTTAAAAGGTTTTTATCTGTTTTCCAACTTGGACATAAAGCTGCGAGATATTCTTTGAATTTTTTTCCGTGATCCATATGTTGCAGATGACAGATTTCGTGAATAATGACGTAGTCAATTGCTTTCAGGGGAGCTTTCCAAAGCTCTGTATTCAGCGTAATCACTCCTTTGGCAGAACAACTCCCCCATCTTCTTTTCATTCTGCGGAAACGATACCCACTGGGCATAGGATGCGGTAGAAAAGGAAGAGTTGATAGTAGATACTGTATTCGCTCTAACAAATAGTGTGTTGCTTCTTTTTTAAACCATTTTTGTAAAGCAGTACGAATAGTGTTTTCTTCCAAATCTTTACATCTAACAATGATCTGGTTTTGAGACCAATAGACTTCATTTTTCTTTTTTTCATGCTGATCAATTCGTAACAGAACATTTTCACCAAGTATTGGAATTGTTGATCCATCTTGGCATTCAATGCACTGGATGGGATTCTCTTCCCAGTCATGGTAGTGTTTCAAGATCCATTTTTCACGAGATTGTAAAAAAGAAAGGCATTCTTGCAATTTTGTTTTCATGGGAACATGAACAATGAGATGTCCTGGTTTTTGCAGAGTAATCGATAGGGTTTTACGTCGCGAATGATATACAGTTACCGGAAAAACGATATTGTTACAAGTAATGCTTGTTTTCAAAAATGGAGGAATACTTTTTCTTACGAAGTAGCACCTGCCAGTGAGTCTGCTTGAGGATTTGAAGATTCGGGATATTGAAGAATAGGGGTGTGGTCAAGTTGAATGATAAATATACACCCTTGCTTATCATGATTTTCGATCGATAAAGAGCCACCCATGACTTCAATAAGTTTGGAGGAGATCGAAAGATCAATATCCAACAACCTAGAATCTGCAGAAAAACTACTAGAAAGTTCTTCCAGAGAGGAAAGCTGCAATGCTTTTGTCATTTGTGGAATACCGGGGCTTGCATCTTCTATTGTCAGTAGAAAAGATCCTTTCGTATCCTCGTTAACATTGTCAGTATGTACATCCGATTGAACAATATTGTTCATGTCGATATGTATAGAAACATAACCGGAGGGTTGTGAGTGGTGATAGGCATTTTGAAGCAAATGCGACAATGCCTGATTCATTTTTTCTCGATCTAATATACAACAGTAGTCTTGCTGTGTGCATTGAATAGAAAGGTCTATCTTCTTTTCTTGAAATAGGGGAGAGTATTTTTCGACAAGATCTTTTTTTAAATCATGGAGCTGGACGGGTTCTTTGCGGAAAGTAACGTTTGGGGTATCAAGAGAAGCCATTGCCGTAATGTTGTTAGAAAGTGCCCGAAGTGATTGATGAACATGATCTAATGAGGATACGATAGATGCATTTTTTTGTGTCTTTTCTAAGGAATGTGGCAATTCTTTTATGAGTGGACTTAACTCGTGTTGCACGATCTGGAATCTGAGGTGTTTCAATAGGTAAGACTGTTGAGCTTTTGTGCGCAATGCAATGAGTTCTTTTTCATATGTTTGTTGGGAAGAAACATCTCGGAGAAGAACTTGACAAAACAACTCGTTTTTTAATACAAATGGACTAATAGTGATTAGAACTGGCTTAAGACTGTTGTCTGCAGTTTTACAAAAAAGAGATAAAGGGGAGAAATTAAAATCATGCAACGCAATTTTCTTTTGCATTTTAAGAAGATGTGTTTTTGTGAGAGACCCATCTTGCTGAGATTCAGGAAAGAGATCTAGAAAGTGAAGAGAAAGAAGTCTATCTCGGGTAGTATAACCAAAAAAGGAGAGTGTCTTTCGGTTACATTTGTATACGCTCCAATTTTTCAGCATTAAAATTGGGTCATTATTGGTATCGAACAGCATTCGGTAGATCAATTCGTTATGTTGTATTTTTTCTTGGATCTCAAGCAATTCCTGATTTTTCTCTCGTAAAGAGTGAATTGTTTTACGAATAACAAGTGCCGCAAGGATGAATATCGCAATCACAACGACACGAGTCAAAAAAGAGAAATAAGAGACATTAGAAATTAATGCATCAGAGAAATGAAGCGGTTCATTGAAAAATAAAAATGAGACCTGCTGGTTTAATGTTAAAAAATCGTAAACAGCATACAGAACCCAAAACCCAATAGAAACAAGTGCAACAAAAATCACAAACAAGGAATTGCCTTTTCTGTCAAATGTATGTTCCATTTATTTCTTTCTTGCTTAACTCCTTATAAATTTTATTCCATTATACTAAGGAAATGAAAATTATAAAATAGGAGAAGAAATAAAAAAGGAGGAATCTTGAGTATCCTCCTTTTTTATTAGTTCAAAATATTGGTTCTACATTTTCGGTCTTGCTTCATTTACACGAATATTTCGTCCTGAAAAATCTTTGCCGTTAAGAGCAGCAATTGCTGTTTCGGCACTTTCTTCATCTGGCATTTCAACGAAACCAAAACCTTTTGAACGTCCAGTAGCGCGATCCTGAATTATACGAACAGAAGTGACTTCTCCGAAGTTCTCAAAAGAAGAGCGAAGATCGCCTTCGGTGATTTGATACGGCAAATTTCCAACATAAATGTTCATAAAAACTCCTCTAGAACCATGCTTTTCTGTCTATCGAGGATAGTCATTACTCATGGTTCAACTCGTAGTACTTGTACATGCTCAAATAGCGTACAATTTGCTTTATATCAATTTTTTACACAAATACAAGAAAAATTTCGAAAATATGCAAAAAAGCGTTACAATTTATACAAAAGCTCTTGATTTTGAAACATTTTATCTATTTTTGGAGGATGTATGAATCGACATGAAGCATTGGCTCTATGGAAACAATACAACAGTGAAGATCATCTTTTACGACATGCATTAGCCGTGGAAGGGGCTATGCGAGCATATGCAAAAAGATACGACCAAGACATTGAATTGTGGGGAATATGTGGTCTTCTGCACGATATTGATTTCGAAAAATATCCCCAGAGCACCCAAACAAAGGCGTGGAAATACTTCAAAAAATCGGATTGGAACCGGAACTGATTCAAGCTGTCAAAGAGCATGCTATAGATCTAGAGCACAGAGATAGTCTATTGTCCAAAGCACTATATGCTTGTGATGAAATGGCAAGCTTTATTATTGCAGTTGGTTTTGTGCGTCCCGAAGGTTTGCAAGGAATGAAACCTTCCTCCGTGAAGAAAAAAATGAAAAACAAGCAATTTGCTGCAAAAGTAGATCGAGAACAACTCGAGAAAAGTGCTCAAGATTTAAACATAGAACTAACCGATCATATCCAAACCATTATCGAAGGCCTGCAAGAACACGAAAAAAGAGTACAGGAGCTAGATGGATTCGAATTATTATCTCACAATGGTAGATAGTAGATTAGCTTTTACTCCAGCTTGCTTTACCCTCTTCAATGGATAAATCAACCCAGATTTCTTGAAGAGCAGACACCAATTCTTTGGCTGGGATAGAGCCAAAAATATAGGTATAATCCTGGGAAGAAGTAACAATGCGAAGCTTACCAGGCCGGAGTCTTCGTGGGGGAGAATCTTGTAGCTCATTGTCATCGAACATGTAGGTGAGTTTTACAATATCCTGAACAGGAATACGGAAGTTGTGTTCATGTTCATCGAGTATTTCTTGGGGCGAAAGGTCAAAGTACTTGGAATAATAGTACAAAGTAACTCCCATACGAATATTACCTGTTTTTAAGGAGGAACCAGTTTCGTGAGTATATTCTTCTTTTTTTCTTTGTATTTCTTGTTGCAGTAATTTTTTTGTAAATGTGGCATGTATGATTTCTTCTTGAAATAAAACAACATTGCAATTGGCCGATCGAAAGAAAGATTTTTGAAGACCAGCATATGCGATCACAGCTAAAGCTTTTGGTTCTTCCCCGATTTGGACGGATGAGCTTTGCACACGACACTCCTTATTGAGATTTGATTTATGTACATTATTATATACTCTTTTTCTTATCATGGAACTAGCAATCTTATGCATTGTGTTGTTTTTCGGATATTTAGTGGGACAAATACAGATTAAAGGAGTGTCTCTTGGCACTTCTGCAGTCTTGTTTGTTGCTTTAGTTTTTGGTTATTTTGAGTACTCTCTATCCCCCATATTGACAGAGTTTGGATTGGTTCTTTTCATGTATTCGGTAGGTCTTCTGGTAGGACCCCGATTTTTCCGTATGTTCCGTAAAACGGGCATCAATTCTATCATTACGGCAGCAGTTACTGCTCTAAGTGGAGCTATCGGTGTATGGTTGGTATTTCAATGGCTGCATATCCCTTTTGACATTGCCACTGGTTTGTATTGCGGCGGTCTCACCAATACTCCCGCTTTAGCAGCCGCTATGCAAACGGCAGAGAGCCAATTCTCCTTGGATGTAGCCGCTAGCATTTCCTCTGGATATGGTATTGCATATCCTTTTGCCATGGTTAGTGTAGTACTATTCAATCAATTTCTTCCCGTTCTTATCCGGAAAAAACCCCTAGAAGAGGAAGAGAACTGGAAGAAATCAACCGAAAAAATGTATCCACCCCTTGTGTCATTCCAATGCAAAGCCGAAAACCCTGGCATTATTGGAAAAACCATCCAACAGATCAATCCAGATCGAAGATTCCAAACCAATTTTTCACGAATACTCCGCGATAACATTATTTATATAGCCTCTCCATCGTTTGTCATCGAAAAAGGTGACATTATACGCCTTGTAGGACCAGCTGCTGAACAATCTATCCTTGAACAAGTGATTGGCAAAGCTTCCATGGAATGGATTGATAAAAAAGAACAAAAACGAGTACGCGATGCGCGCGTTATGGAAGCCCGAGTGATTGGAAAGCGATTGCGGGAGCTTCCATTTTTTGCAAAACACGGTGTTGTAGTCACGAGAATTATACGAAGCGGATTTGAATTTTCTCCGAGTGGAAACATGGTTTTGGAAATGGGAGATATTGTTCGCATGATTGGAGATACAATTTCGTTGGAAGAAGTCAAAAAAATAGTGCAAGGTGATACAAAACAGCTAGAATATACTGATTTTGTACCCTATCTTCTTGGACTTGTCATTGGGGTAGGTATTGGTTTCATACCTATCCCCATTCCTAATAATCTAAGAATAACCCTTGGAGCTTCTGGTGGTGTTTTTGTCACAGCTCTGATTTTAGGGCACCTTGGTCGCATTGGAAGATGGCGTTTTTATGTTCCCACATCGGTTCATAATTTTTCCATGTAATTCGGCTTGATGATATTTTTAGCTGGTGCCGGCATGCTGGCGGGTTCTCGCATTATTCCCATTATTGCAAAACACGGCTTTATTTTGTTTTTAGCAGGAGCAATTGTGACCTGCATCACTATTCTTATTACTTTTTTGGTTATGTGGAAGATTTTGAAAATGAATATCCATGATATGATGGGCTCTATTAGTGGGGGTATGACAAATCCTCCAGCTTTATCAGCTGCTAATAGCCAATCTACGATGGGTTTACCCACCATTGCATATGCTGGTGTAATGCCTATGGCGCTAATCTTTAAAATTCTAGTAGCACAGCTTCTCTTGCTGATTCTTTCCTAACTGAAAATATTGGGATTGCTTTTTTTACAAAACAAACCAACACCAAATTCTTATCGGCAATTCTCAGTTTTTCTGCAGGTGTGATGATCTACATATCAATCCCACGCGGTTTAAACGAGTGGTCATTTAATGGTAATTAGCATGGTTCTTCATAATTTTCCAGAAGGATTTACTACATTTGTTTCCGTATCCAATGATCCTGCCCTGGAGTCTTATGATTGCATTTGCTACACCCAAAAAAAAGAGAATAGAGCCAAAGCCTTACTCTCTTATCTATACAGTGTAAGAATGTAACTATTTCAGCTTTTCGATTTCTTCTTCGACTTCTTCAGCACCTTCTTTATAAAACTTTTCTTCATCAGGAGCTAATTCTTTCAGAAGTCGTAAAAACTCTCCTGCATGCACTCGTTCTTCGTCGGCAATATCTTTGAGTACTTCCTGTGCTAACTTGTGATCAATTGATTCTGCTAATTGCATATACAATTGGACGGCCTCATACTCAGCAGAAATCATAAAACGAATGGCTCGAATCAATTCTTCATGAGTCAGCTTACGATCTTGTTTTAATCCGGCAAATGGATGTCCAAAATCTGGCATTTGTGATCTCCTTTCCTAAACAGTTCAAAAAGTAACAACACTACTATTAGTATAGGAAATCAGCAGCTAGAAACAAGAAATCAAAATTCACTTCATTGCTATTTCTGGATTCTTTGCAAACAATGATCCTGTTATGTATTGCTTTTGTACAGACATTAGCCTATAATATTGACATAAACATGAAAGGAATATGCGTTTATGTCAAAATCAGCAAATTTGTATACAAGAATC
>CAZOYI010000295.1:0-2193 GCA_964583965.1 uncultured Caldisericota bacterium | reverse complement strand
AAAATAAAGGATTATCCATTAGGCAGATTGAAAGGTTAACGGGAGTAAGTTTCGGTATAATAAGAAAGATATAGCACAAAGGAACCGTCCCTTTGTGCTAACGGAAAAATCCATTTCTGATTTTGCGCGTATCATTGGAAAAAAGGAATGTTTCGTGCATATTTAAAAATAGCCGTTCCTGGAATTGCACAAAACATTGGAAAAAAGGAATGTTTTGTGTAATAATAGAAACGGAGGTGTTGTGATGAAATATATAGACAAGCTAATTGAATTGGGTTGTTTTTCGCGACAAGATGTTGTTGAACTAATTGGAACCGAAAAAGCAGCTCACTCAATACTAAATGATTATGTAAAAAACGGATATATTGATCGAATTCGAAGAGATCTATATACGGCAATCAGCCTTGAAACGAAGCAGCCTGTCGCAAACCGGTTTTTAATAGCAACTCATATCGCTGAGGATGCCTATATTTCGCATCATAGTGCATTTGAATACTATGGTTATGCTAATCAAGTTTTTCATGAGGTCTTTGTATCGACAACTAGCAGATTCACTGACTTCTCTTTTGATGGCATTACCTACACCAGGTTTTCTCCGAAAATTGATTCTGGAATAATTACAAACAATACAGGAATCAGAGTCACAGATCTTGAAAGGACTGTCATCGATAGTATCTATTCTTTTGAGAAAATTGCTGGTTTGGAAGAACTGCTACGTTGTCTGTTGCTGGTCCCTGCACTACGAGCTGATAAGCTGATAACCTATCTTGATGAATACGGGCAAGCGAATTTATATCAAAAATCCGGCTTCTTACTCACGGAATTCTCAGAACAGTTAGGTCTTACAAAACCATTTTTTGATTACTGCAGAAGCAAAATCCCCAAATCAAAAAGTTATCTGTATTCCGAAAAAGATACCCTTTCAAACCAATTTGTCCTACATGAGGATTGGATGATTTTTGCCCCTGAGAATATAAGATCAATTTTCGGTAAGGGGGTTGATCTCAATGCCTGAGTGGAACAAGTTATTGTTGGGGAAACAAGCTAAAGAACTCGGTTTTGTCCGAGATACCTATGAGAAAGTTTGCAGATTGACTGAAATACTGAAGTTTTTCGAAAATGACGCTATACTTGGAAACTTTTTGGCTCTGAAGGGCGGAACGGCCATTAACCTAACAATTTTCAATTTGCCAAGGTTGTCTGTTGATATTGATCTGGATTTTTCAAAAAATGTCACTCGGGATGAAATGATGGCGACAAGATCAATCATCAATGACCGAATCGAAAAATTTATGAAAGCTAACGGCTATTTGTTGAGTCCTAAATCGAAGCAATATCATGCGCTTGATTCTTTTGTTTATGAATACTCAAATTCAGCAGGCATAAAGGATAACATTAAGGTTGAAATCAACTATATGCTTCGCTGTCATGTTCTTGAAATTGGACAAAGACATTTTAAATCTTCTTGGAAGCCAACTGGAGTATCTGTTCTTAGTGTGGCCCCAATCGAAATATTTGCAAGCAAAATCGTTGCTTTGTTCAATCGAACGGCACCCCGAGATCTTTATGATATTTATAACCTGGTGAAATTTGGGTTGATTGAGGAAACAGAGGAGCCCCTGCTCAGGAAGTGTGTTTTTTTTTACAGCGCGATAGGCGCGGAATCTCCGCCTTTTGAGTTCCAATTTAACACGATCGATCAAGTCACTCAGAATCGTATCAAGACAGACCTTTATCCTGTTTTACGAAACAAGGACAATTTTGATCTTAAGACAGCTCAGCTGCAAGTCAGAGCCTGGCTTGAATCACTTCTAAAGCTAGAGGACAACGAACTTGAATTCCTAAATGCCTTTAGAAACAAAACATATCAGCCGGAGCTGCTTTTTGAATCAACCGAAATAGTAGAACGTATTCGAAACCACCCTATGGCACTCTGGAAGTGCTCACAAAAATAGATGTCACAAGGGGACGATGTCACAGATGTCACATGGGGACGGTTCTTTTGTGTTGATATAATCTTTTATTAATGTTAGAATTAATGAGAGGTGATTTTTATGCCAAGAAGAGCAAGAGAAAAAAGCAGGTCGGGAATTTATCATGTGATGCTAAGGGGTATAAACAGACAAATAATATTTGAAGATGATGAAGACTATGAAAAACTTATTGAAGTAATTAAAGAATATAAAGAAGTAT
>CAZOYI010000294.1:0-2645 GCA_964583965.1 uncultured Caldisericota bacterium | reverse complement strand
TCAACATATGGGAAAGTTATTCTTTACTCATCCCTTAGTGAGGTCATTGCACTTCAAACAAACATTGATGACTACTTCAAGCGAGTTATGGCAGTCGTTGAAAAATTCAAGATCGAGATTCAAGATTCCATAGAAAAAATTAATAATACGGCAGTTCCAGATGACTCTTCAGGTTTTGATATACTATTAGATCGTGGACTTATTAATAAGTATGGGACCAAGTATATTGCATTTGCACCTCTCAGTAAAATATTAAATCTATGGGATGAGTATGAAATATTCTACAATACTCAAAAAATTGCTCAAAACATTGTCCAAGCAAATCGAAAGCCATTTTCAAAAAAAACCATCCTAAACAACCTTAATCCGAAAAGTAGAAGTACTGCCCCTCTCGAATAGTTTCCTTAAAACTCCCCGTAAAGTACCCTATAAGTCCTTTTTACAGATCTGTTTTTTTACGCCATGATAGATACCAGATAACACCATTTGGCATTCATTAGATGTTCGTCATTACCAGTGAATGAGAATATCAAGGAGTTGCCTAGTGTGTATTGGAGGTATCAATGGATTCAAAAAAGTTTCTTTCACCTAATGAGTTAATCAACCTGTTGGGAATTTCCTACCCTTCTCTTCTTCGTCTTGTTAAAGCAAACAAGATTCCCGTGATCCGTATTGGGAAATCGCTGCGGTTTCCCAAAGCGTTTTTTGATCAAATTGAGCGGGAGGCAATTTCTCAAGTTAAAACAAAGGAGGATTAATGCAATGAATAAGCCTGGATTAATGACAAATCAAACAATCTTGGATTCTCCCTTAATTACTTCATCAATTGAGGAAGCCCTGAGCAGATTGCCAGAGTACGGATCCATTTCCCTCAAGTTTGTCTTTCATCAAGGGGAAATAATAAGGGTAGAAACAACAAAGTCAGTCTCCGAAAAGTTCTGACCTGTTCTGGAATAAATGAAAATCAAAGGCATATCAATTTGACTAAATGATTTAATGGGGGGGCATATGGAACCAGTGCTAAAAAGAATTGATTTGGTAAGACTACTAGCTAAAAATCAAAAGACTGTGATCCCGAATCTCGAAGTATATGTATGATTTTTGACTGCGCTCTGCATCCATTTTGCACAAGGAAAGCGGTGAATAAAGGAATGATAAGGGATTACTGCAACCAATGCATGAATTATATGACAAGCGAGATACGGCTCTGTCCGAGTGTAGATTGTCCATTCTATCCATACCGGATGGGTAGAAGTGCAAAATGAATGGGAAAATGAAAAACTGCACCTAAAATCGCTGATTTCGGCAGTAAAAAAGGGGGCAGCATCAAGGGTGCTGAAGATCTGGCAGTTGTGTAAATAAAGGTAGGATGACGATGAACTCGGGAAATAGTCCGCAATGGATTAAAGATCATAAAGACCAGAAACTAACTGTGGGGGAATGGCTGGAAATTATAGCTGATTACAATCAGTCTGATTTTTCTCACCTGCAGAAAGGGAGGCCCAAAAAATTTTCAAAAGAGTTGGCACTGCAGCTATACGGGGCGTATGCAAACACGGGGTTCATGACGTATGCCCTAGAAGAGTTTGGCCTACATCGAGGTACTGTTTGGCGATGGAGAAGGCAGTACCAGTCAATTCATGATATGCATATCCTCGTTGAGACCTACCTGCAATATCAGAAAAAAAAGTTTCCGCAATTTTGGAGGAAACATCGAGAGAAGCAGCTGCGAGTTTTGCGACATAAAAGGGGCCGACTTATTTCCATGAATGATGTCATAATCGGCAGGCCGCCAATCTACAATCCCTCAATCCATACTGATGTTGAGTCCTCTCTTGAGGCTACCGCAGAAAAGTTCGGGGTCTGTAAAAGGACCATCAAAAACTGGGTTAAGAATTATCCCGAGTTTGAAAGAGATTCTTTGATTAAGCGGTTGCAGTGGCAGCTGCCAGCATTTGAAGAGCAAGTTGAGGAGTTGGAGAAGGAATTCTCCAACTCTATATTGGACCATAGTTTAAAGAATAGGTAACAACAAAAGTAGAAAGAGTTTCGGTTTGGTGAGACTGGAAAAAAATATGGGAGACGATGTCTGCCAAATGGAGGAATGACATGGCAATACAGCGATATATATCTACAAGTTTCTGGGATGATGCTTGGATCCAAATGCTGAAACCGGAAGAGAAACTTATTTTTATTTACCTGATTACCAATCCTTTGACCTCAATTGCCGGGATTTATAAAATTACCATCCGACGAATGGTGTTTGATACCGGGTTAAGTCAGGAGATTATTGCCGAAACTCTGAAGATGTTTGCAGACAGTAAAAAAGCAATCCTTATCAAGGGCGAATGGATTATTATTCCAAACTGGGTTAAGCATCAGAGAATTGCCGAAAGAAGTAATATCAAGAAAGGTATTGATGCTGTGCTTCTGGATCTTCCTGATGATGTGTGGAACCTGCTTCCTGGTCTCGGGTACCAGTATATGTTCCTTGAAGATTTGGAAAGATCGTTTAAGGACGTCGAAGGCCCTTCGAAGCCTTCAGAGATCGCTGAAACCCCTTCAAAGTCATTCAAGGCCGTTGAAAAGCGTTCAAAGACATCGAACTATTCTGATTCTAATACAGATACAGATACAGATACAGA
>CAZOYI010000293.1:0-3856 GCA_964583965.1 uncultured Caldisericota bacterium | reverse complement strand
GTCAAACACAACTACCCCCTCCTAGGCAAATCCCTCAAAAAAGTAGCAGGATTGAGTGAGTAAAAAATGACCCATCAGCAACCATGGTTAAAGAATTTTGACGTTAGAGTCACAAGGTTGTTCCATCATGAAAAAGATAGGAACAATTTTTAGCATGGATCAAGTAAAGTGAATTGTAAAAAACAGGATTTACTCGATAGTTTAGATAAAGTAGCCACCTTTTTTTCAGCATTGTGTGAATTATCTGAAAGATTAACATTTTATACGGAAGCAGACCTTAAATCGAAATCATCAAAAACTGACAAGATTAATGAATTGCTTTCATCCATCGGATCTAAGGAAAAGGGAATTTTACAAGAGTTTTTGTTGTTAAAAACTACTGCTGAAAAGTTTTTAGGCAAAGATGCTATTAAAATGGTTAGCATCTTCAAGCCGTATCGATGCATTCGAGATTACATCGATACTGAGAATATTCAAAAAATCAATGATGAAGGAAAAGATCAAAAGTATTCCATTTGTTTTAAGTCTAACCCTCATAGAACTATCCAAGCTTTTCTAACATGGATACTGTACGATGGTAAAGTATTCTTGACGATTAATCTAGTCCTGGATATGATAGAAATTTGGAGATTATTTTTAGAACATAACACGGATATCAACATTGATTCTTTCTCTACGCAGATTAACGAAATAATGAGTAGGAAAAGTATATACAGTAAACAAGTTCCTTACAGTATCACCGAAAAGATTCAAAAAATGATGGTTCCAATAAATACAATCAAAGTGATTAAAACAAAAGAGAAAAAAGCTATTGAAAATGATGTAACCACCAGACTTAAGGATATCTTATTTTGTTACAATGAGCTTGAAATTTTAAAATCACATTTACCCCAATTTCATCGTTCTGATTTCCAGCTCGGATCCAACTGGCCTAAACAAGCAAACATTTTAGAAGCAAAGATCATGCAACAAGAGAAGTGTCTTCTTCTTGAGTTAACACATTTCAGCGACAACTTCAAAAAGTACTTTAAAGCCTATGATTTTCACCAAGATGAACTTGGGGTGATTCATAGGTTTAGACCTTTACGCATTGCAAGTGGCTATGTAGGGTACATTAAGCATGGTATTAGAGGAAAAAATATGGATCATGCTGTGCTAGAATACAAAGATTATGTTTTTTCTACTCTCAATGCAATATCATCACAAAATGATCATCTTGTTGGTATTCTGTCCCGAATCAATCACTCCAAGTATGGCTTGATTCAATCAGACATACTTATTGAGACCTTGTTATCTTTATGGGAGATCTTTATCAGAAATCACACAAATATCAGCACTGAGACATTCGAAACTATTAGAAGGTTTAAAGAGAAATACAAAGGTCAATATAGCATACCATATCATGAAAGTATTCTTATCGATGCCAAAAAACTTTCAGAAGAAAGAAAAAAACTAGAAATTTAATCTTGATGGTGAAAGATAAACAACCAGTTAATCTGAAATCTCCTAAAAGTCTCAATAACGGAGACAATTAGAGAAAAATATTTGTCAAGAAAAACTATGTGATCAACACCAATTTTACCTTGAATTGTCTTTGCTAATTACTCTTCTAAGCTTAAAAGAGAAATATAATCACCAAACTATTACTCAAAGAATTTTTTAAGAAGCGATAGATGAAAACGAATAGCAAAATAAATCTAGTTTTTTGGTCTTAAAATTATATAATATTAATTGCATTTCGCGGTAAAACAAAGTGCATATGTAGATAAAACTTTCGATAATCGCTAGGACAGCTTTTTTGAATATTTGTGGAGGTTTTTATGTCAGCTATTAAAAATGAGAATCCTTTTTTGATTCATTGCTATCAATGCGGTGAGTTAGTAAGCAAAGAATCAAGACAGTGTCCCCATTGCGGTGGTAATCCATATTTTGTCTCATCAGTAGGACATAATAACTCCAACAGATGGGAGAGATATGGAGGTTTAATCGTCATATCTATCTTTCTACCACTTGTAAGGTTGGTATCAGGAATCAGTGGTTTGGTGGCGAATAAGGAGAACTCTTTAGCTCTTCTAATTGTATCCTCAATAGCGTGGATCATTCACTTCTTCTTTTTGATCTCTACATATCCCTTGTAAACAATTGAAGTAATTATGGGAACTAATATGGAAGACAATAAAGGTATTACCTCCGATCAAACTAATCCAAATCTTTTACAGTGTTATCAATGTGGAGGATTGGTTAGTAAAGAAGCAGATCGATGTCCACACTGTGGTGGTTATCCTACAAAAATCCAATCTGAGGTTCATAGAACTAAAGTAAAATCAGACAACCTTAATTTAGTTTCCGATCTTTTTATCTACACAGGATTGTTGATCCTCGTTTTGAATTCCTTTTCTCGATGTTTTCTTGCTAGTTGATGGCTATTACTGAAAATGATAATAGGATACTTAAGAATACAAATGTTTTTATCCTCACTAATAGGGTCACTCAATCTAATTTTGAGAGGGAGGTGATCAACAGTATTTTATCTCATAAGTTTAAACAAACGTTATTAATGAAGATTTGATAAATCAACAATATGACACACATCCCAAAAGCCTAATGGGAAAGAAAGAGGTTTTTATGAAATGCCCAAAATGTAATTCCGAAAATGTAAAAGTAGAGATTATGTCAGAGACAAAAACAGTTAAACACGGTAGGCTTGAAAACTTAGATCCTACTTTAGGTTGTCTTATGTATATTGTATTGTTTGTCTTAACAATGGGCTTAATCCTTCTTTTTCCACTTACGTATAGTGAAAATGTTACTGAGACTTATAAAGGTGCAATATGCCAAAGTTGTGGCTACAGTTGGAAAATACCTGAACATGGTGAAATATTTAAATGATCCATTACAGCAGAAGATTAGACCTGCAATTTTTATCAACTTAAGAATGTATCTAGAAAAAAAATTCAATACAATTCTTGGTTAGAACTATGCATAGTCGCATAAAATTCAAATACTTGAAAGGAATCAACATGAGAAACAGTGCTATAAAGCTTCTTGAAAAATTAAAGTCCATATCCAAAGAAGGAAGTAGTACTTTTGAATTTAAAGCATTGAAACCGTATCTTGGTACTGAGAAAAGGTATTGGACACTAAATGGAAATCCAAAGGAAATAATATACCTTACAGAAGAACCTGATAATGAACCAAACACTTACTTAATTGATGACTTCAATGCGTTAATAAAGAATGGATATGTTAAAAATGGAATTGACACGCATCTTTATATTCTAACCGATAAAGAGTTCGTTGTTTAATAAGATTCAGTGTCATTCAGGTTTTAGCACCCTATTAGATTAGAAATGGATTCATCGCAAAGATTTTATTCTTTGCATATACTAATTTTGTAGTTTCGTTTTTTTAAATCCCTCCTATACTGGCCAAGGTATTGGAAAAGTATTATTACAATAGCTGCTTGAAGAACCAAGAAAACGAGAAATTAAAGAGATGTTTACAAGTAGTAACTCGCTTCATAAAAAAATTTGGAGATTTACCTATGATCTATATTCAAAGAGGTAGACAGGATTCAAAATACTAGCAGGAAAAGATCAGTATTCTAAGGTCATTTAATGTCGACAGAAGATGATCATGTAAAAGAAACTATTGGTATATCTATTTCCAAGGATTCAGAATTTCATATAATGGTTACTTGTGCGACCTGTACTTTTACGGAAAGGAGTACCAGGTAGATACTTTTAGTGGAGGAGCAATGACCCACCAACAACTGAAGCAAGCGACCATTGAGATACGACATCAATTGGAACAAGAGATTGAAACCAAGATTCGTGCCTTGGATATCCAATCGGGT
>CAZOYI010000292.1:0-2636 GCA_964583965.1 uncultured Caldisericota bacterium | reverse complement strand
TCTCCACCTGATAATGTTGTCGATGACTGTCCTAATTTAATGTACCCTAATCCTACGTTTTGCAAAAGAGAAAGCTTTCGCATGGCTTGTGGATATGCTGAAAATAACTCAAGAGCTTCATTTACTGTCATTTCAAGAATATCGTGGATGTTTACACCGCGATATTCAATCTCTAATGTTTCTCGGTTGAAACGTTTACCTTTGCATACTTCACAAGGTACATAGACGTCAGGTAAAAACTGCATTTCAACTTTCACCAAACCATCTCCTTTGCAGCTTTCACACCGTCCACCTCGGACATTGAAACTAAATCTTCCTTGATTATATCCTCGAATCTTCGATTCAGGAAGAGCTGCAAAGATTTTTCGAATATCTGTCCAAAGGTTGACATATGTAGCAGGATTGGATCTGGGAGTTCTACCAATGGGGTTTTGATCGACCAGCATACATTTTTGGATGTTCTCCAATCCTTCTAGTTTGTTATATCTACCAGGAATAATGTTATGACTGCCAGTCTCATATTTAATGGCTTTATATAATACATCATTGATAAGAGTGCTTTTGCCTGAACCAGAGACTCCGGTGATACAGATAAATGTTCCTAAAGGAAAAGAAACAGATATATTTTGAAGATTGTGTTCGTCAACACCTTTTAAAACAATTTTTTTACCATTGCTTTTGCGACGCTTGGATGGTAGAGGGATATAGGATGTACCTTTCAGATATTTTGCGGTAAGAGATTTATCTGATTTCATTACTTCATCAAAAGAGCCTTCTGCAACAACTTCTCCACCGTGAACTCCTGCAAAAGGTCCCATGTCGACAATGTAATCAGCCTTACGAATTGTTTCTTCATCATGCTCTACAACAATTACAGTGTTACCGGTATCCCTCAATTTAATAAGTGTATCAAGTAGTTTTTCGTTATCTTTTGGGTGTAATCCTATGCTTGGTTCATCTAAAATATACAGAACTCCCATAAGTCCAGATCCAACTTGAGATGCTAATCGTAGTCGTTGTGCTTCCCCACCAGAAAGTGATGCAGAGGATCTAGACAAACTTAGGTACTCCAAGCCAACATTGAGGATAAACTTTAATCGCTCTGTAATTTCTTTTAAAATACGAGATGCAATGATTTGTTTGGAAGGAGAAAAATGAAGAGATTCCATAAATGAAAGAAGATTTCGAATTGATAAATCAGAGGCTTCATGGATATTTTTGTCTTGAATAGTTACAGAAAGCGCTTCTGGTTTAAGTCGAGAGCCGTTACAAGAAGAACACAGATGGGTGATCATATATTTTTCATATTCAAGACGAGAGGATTCTGAGTTTGTTTCCCTGTGACGCCTTTCGATAATGCGTATTACGCCCTCAAATCTTCCTTTGCCGTACAAGATAGCATGCTGAATGTCAGTGGGAAGCTTTTGGAAAGGAGTATTCTTGGATTCTCCATGGATCTGAAGAAATCGACTGATCTTGTGAAGCGTGTAACTATCGTTGGTGTTTCGGAAACCCGGCACAAAGATGGCGCCTTCAGCAATAGAAAGAGTAGTATCTGGTATAACAAGTGATGGATCTACTTCCTTAACAACGCCCAATCCTGAACAAGCAGGACATGCACCTGATGGATTATTGAAGGAGAACAATCGAGGTTCAATTTCTGGAAGAGAAATGTTACAGTCGATACAAGCAAAGGTTTCTGAAAATGTTTTGAGAACCCACTTTTCTTTTTCATCTTTATACATTATGTCTAGAACATGATCACCCAAAGAAAGGGCTTGTTCTACAGAATCTGTAATACGGCTTCGATCTTCAGTATTTACTTTTAATCGATCAACAATGACCCAAATATCATGTTTAATTGTTTTCTTTAACTGGATTTCTTCGTCTAAGTCAAACATTGTTCCATCCACAAAAACGCGAACAAATCCTTTTTTCCGTAGTGAAGCAAAAATGTTTTTGTATTCTCCCTTTTTCTGCTTTGCTATTGGAGCAAGAATTTGAATTTTTTGATTGCCCCATGTTTCTAGAATGGAATCTACAATTTGATCAACAGACTGACTTTCAATGATTTTTCCGCATTGAGGGCAATGCGGTGTTCCTACTCGTGCCCATAAAAGTCTCATATAATCGTAAATTTCAGTTAATGTGCCAACGGTAGAGCGAGGATTTTGACTATTCGTTTTTTGGGTTATTGCAACAGTAGGAGAAAGTCCTTCAATATGATCAATATCGGGCTTTTTCATTTGGCCAATAAATTGACGAACATAAGAAGATAGAGATTCTAAATACCTTCTCTGTCCTTCGGCATGTATTGTATCAAAAGCTAGGGAAGATTTGCCTGATCCAGACAATCCTGTAATAACGATTAGTTTGTCTCTAGGCAAGGTAAGACTTATATTTTTTAAATTGTGAACTCGTGCTCCGCGTATAACAATTTTCTTTTCTGGCATCGTTTACTTTTTCTTTGTTATGGATTCTTTATATTCTTTGGAAGCTTTTATAAAGTGGGTAAATAAGGGTTCTGGTTTTACGGGTCTTGAAACTAATTCTGGGTGGAATTGACAACCTAGAAAAAAGGGATGATCCAGGAGTTCAACCATTTCGATTAAGCCTCGTTTTGGATTAAAACCAGA